>PXSX01000129.1 GCA_003022655.1 Bacteroidetes bacterium QH_1_64_81
AGGGTGAGGACCGGAACGTGAGGCGACTCGCTCTTAGAAGCGCTTCCAAAATCGGGTATCGAGACGGAGGGGGTCGGTGTGGTCATAATAATACTCCGGTGTTTCTGGCGATGTGAATGAGTGCGGGTGCGCAAAATAAGTCACCCTGCGGTCCCAACATTGCAGGCGTAACACCGAATGTCCGGGGACAGTCCCGCTGCAGGTCGGGGGAAGAGGAGGAAACAGAAACTTTTCCACAGCGAAATGCACGCACAACAAAGCGCTCTCAAAGCGAAATGTTCCTATTGTCTGCTACAATCTAGCGAAGCAGGGAGGATGCAGCCAACCGCTTTTCCAAGAAATGTGGGCCGGAGAAGGATCGTCTTTCGGTGAGGGGAGCGTCGTCTTTCGGAGGAGGCATTGCTGATCCTCAGAGCTCCGGCTGGTCCTACGTCAAAATGGTCCGAATCAGCAGGCTTGCGGTCCTGTTTGGAATCTGGAGATCCTCGTCGTGTTCTCGTTCACTAACGTTCGTCTCTCCCCCCATGCGCAGAGCCGCCGCCCTTGCTCAGCAGCTCGATGGTCTCGTGCACCTCGACACCCAGCGCGCGCCAAACGGCCTCGACCTGACGGTCGATTCGGTCTTCCGCACCACCGGCCACGGCCAGCTCGACTTTGGCGGCGGGGAGTTCCAGGCAACCCCCCGCGAGCGGATCAAACCGGTGCTCGACGCCCAAGAGGATGACTATGGGTGGTGGACGCTGGAGAAGGGGGCGTACGTCATTCAGTACAACGAGTCCCTGCGTCTGGATGACGGAGAGCAGGCCGTCGTGACGCCCCTGGAGCGCACTCTTCACGCCGGTGCCCACCACGGCGCGTTCGTCCTCGACGACGGCCGCGATCCGCTCGAGACGTTGCTCGTGGTGAGCCGAATGGGCTGCCGCCTCAAGGAAAACTGCCGTGTCTCCCGACTCGTGATCCTCGACTGATTGCCTGGAGCCACTCCGCTCCCTCGCCTCCGCGCTCTTTACCCCCACGCTCTCCACCCCCACGCCCGCCCAAATGCCCGAACTCCCCGACGCGGTCGTCTACCGGCGCCGCCTCGCTGACGCAGCGCTACACCGTGAGATTGCCAGCACCGAGGTCGTCGACCCGCTCATTCTCGGCGACGGCCTGGAGCCGTACCGCTTCGAGGAGATGCTCCGGGGCCGCGCGCTCGCGGACACGCACCGCCACGGCAAGCACGTCTTCGCCCGTTACGGCGACGAGACCGGCTGGCTCGCCCTCCATTTCGGCATGACGGGCCGCGTGCAAGTCGTGGTGGACGGCACGATGCCGGAGTACGCGTACGTCCAGCTCCACTTCGACGAAGGCGGCGCCCTGGCATTCGAGTGCCCGCGCAAGTTTGCCCGCGTACGGCTCATCGACACGCCGGGGGCATTCGTGGAGGCGAAGGCCCTTGGTCCCGATGCCCGCCGCGCCGACGTGGAGACATTTCTGGAGCCATTTGCGTCTCGCCGTGGCACCATCAAGGGACGGCTGCTGGACCAGAAGGTGATCGCGGGCCTCGGCAACATCTACGCCGACGAGGCGCTTTATCAGGAGGGCATCCACCCGCGCACGACGGTGCCGGAGCTCTCGGAGGACGACCTGCGTGGCCTCTACGACGCTGTCCAGCGGGTTTTCGACGCGGCCATCGCGGCCGACGCCGACCCGACGGCCCTCGACCCGGCCCACTTCATGCTCCCCCACCGCTACGACGACGAGCGCTGTCCCAAGACCGGCGTCCCGCTCGAAACGGAGACGGTCTCGGGCCGCACTGCCTACTATTCCCCCGCCCGCCAATTACCTCCAGAGTAGGAGCGCCCTCCCACCGCACTTTCCGTACCTCCAAACGTCCGCACCTCCACACTCTCCACCCCATGCTCTCAACTCCTACGCCCCCGTGCCCTTTACTCACATCGGCACCTCCGGCTGGCAGCACGATCCCTTTTCCGGCCGCTTCTACCCCGACGGTATCGCTCAGGACGACTGGCTCGCCCACTACGCCGGTACGTTCGACACCGTCGAGGTGAACAACACCTTCTACCAGAGCCCCGAGGTGGACGCGCTTCGCGCCTGGCGACGACGAACGCCGGATGGCTTTACGTTTGCGATCAAGGCCAACCAGTACATCACCCACTTCAAGAAGCTGAAGGATCCGACGGAACCGGTGGAGAATCTGTACCGCAACGTAGAGCCGCTCGGCGACGCCCTCGGTCCCCTCCTCTTCCAGTGCCCGCCCAACTGGCATCAGAATCTGGAGCGTCTCCACAACTTTCTTGGGGTTCTCGACAACGCCCACCGGCATGTCTTTGAGTTTCGGGACCCGACGTGGCTCAACGAGGAGACCTACGACGCCCTCCGGGCCCACGACGCCGCGTTCTGCATCTACGACTTCGGCGACCGCTCCACCCACCGCGTGGTGACGACCGACTGGGTGTACGTGCGCCTGCACGGCACCGGCGAGGCGTACCACGGCCGCTACGCGGACACCGAGCTCGGCGACTGGGCCGACGCCATCGCCGACTGGCGGGCCGACGGGCGCGACGTGTACGTCTACTTCAACAACACCGCGGGCGAGGGGCACGCGCCCCACGATGCGCAGCGCCTTCGGACGCGGGTGCGCGCTCAGTCAGAATGACCTGCCCTGCGACCCACGACTGCATCAGGCGCCCCTCCGAATGACGCTTCCCGAGCGCTTCCACGACGCCACATTTGAGAGCTACGAACCACAGATGCCGAGCCAGGCGAAGGCGCTCCGCGTGGCGCAGGGCTTCGTGGCGGAGCAGCAGCGCGTGCCCTCGTGGACCGAGCGGATCCAGCGACTTTTTGGCGCCACGAGTGAGGATCAGCCGCAGGGGCTCTACCTAGTGGGACCGGCGGGGACGGGCAAGACGCACCTGCTGGCCGCGACGGTCAACGCCCTCGCCCCCGAGGTCCCGTGCGCCTTTCTACACTCCAGCACGCTCTTCCGGCAGACCGAGCCGCCGGACGCCTTCGCGCACCGGCTGGCCGATCGGTACAGCGTCTGCTGCCTCGACGAGGTGGAGATCGACGATCCCGCCAGCGAGATGCGCCTCGCAGGGCTTATGAAGACGCTGGCCGCCCGGGGCGTACCCCTCCTGGCCACGAGCAATGTGGAACCGGAGCAGTACATGGCCACCCAGCTGGGCGACGGGCGCATCCAGCAGTTTCTGCAGACGGAGGTGCGGGAACGGTATCGTGTCGTAGGGGTCAATGGGGACGACTACCGACGGACGCGGGAGGTTCAGCAGTCGGGACGGGGATGGATTGGGCCGCCGGAGCCTACGCGGCGGGCGATGCGGCAGGCGCAGGTGGATGCGGCCGGGGCATCGCGATGGTGGTCGTTCGCGGAGCTGCGCCGGGCCACGACGGAGACGGCCCATCCCAAACTGATTGCCGACCTGGTGACGCTTGATCATTTCTTCGTCGAGGGTGTCTCGATCGCCGATACCGACGACGCCTTCCGCCTCCTCCGCGTCGTCGATGCGCTGTACCTCCACGAGGAGGCGCCCACACTCTACTTTACCGCCGAGCAGTTGCCGGACAACTGGTTTGCGCCGGAGCGGCACGCCGGCATCGCGCGGGCCGTGGCCGAGAAGTTCGACCGCACCGTTTCCCGTCTTCATGCGCTGTGTCGGGTCCAGGAGGTCGAGCAGGAAGGAGTGCCCCCCTCCTGAGTCCACACCTTCCTACACCGACACTCCCATACGCCAACACGCTCACACGCCGATACGCTATTCCACGCTCGGCACCGCCGCCAGGCTCTCCTCAATCTCCTCGTCCGGCAGCTCAAAGTCGGCCAGCTCGCCGTTCCGAAAGTCCTCGTACGCGCTGAGGTCAAAGTGCCCGTGGCCGCACAGGTTGAAGACGATCGTCTTCGCCTCGCCGGTCTCCTTTGCCCTGAGCGCCTCCTCCCGGGCGCCCCACACAGCGTGGCCGGCCTCCGGCGCGGGCAGGATGCCCTCGCACTGCACGAACTCCTCGCAGCTCTCGAACATCGGGATCTGCGGCGTGCTCGTGGCCTCGATGATCCCCGCGTCCAGGAGCGCGCTAATCTGCGGACTCATGCCGTGGTAGCGCAGGCCGCCGGAGTGGATGGGCGGGGGGACGAAGTCGTGGCCCAGCGTGTGCATCTTCACCATCGGCGTCATGCCGGCCGTGTCGCCGAAGTCGTACTCGAAGTGGCCCTTCGTGAGGGTGGGTGTGGCCGTGGGCTCCACGGCCACGATGCGGGGAAGCGGGGCGTCGCCGTCCACGTGGCGTTCGAGGAACGGGTAAAAGAACCCGGCGAAGTTACTCCCGCCGCCGGTGCAGCCCACGAGCACGTCCGGCTCGCTCGCCCCGGCCTGCTCAAGCTGCTTCTGCGTCTCCTGCCCAATCACCGTCTGGTGCAGGAGCACGTGGTTCAGCACGCTGCCGAGCGAATATTTCGTCGTCTCGTCCTGCACGGCGCGCTCGACGGCCTCGCTGATGGCGATGCCCAGGCTGCCGCTCGTGTCTGGATTGTCGGCAAGCACATCGCGTCCGGCCTGCGTCTTCTCGCTGGGACTGGGCGTGACGGTGGCATCCCACGTTTCCATCATCACGCGGCGGTAGGGCTTCTGCTCGTAGCTGATGCGCACCATGTAGACCTCGCAGTCGAGGTCGTACATCTGCGTGGCGAAGCTGAGCGCGCTGCCCCATTGCCCAGCGCCCGTCTCGGTGGTGAGGCGCGTGGTGCCCTCCTCGGCGTTGAAGTAGGCCTGCGGCACCGACGTATTGGGCTTGTGACTGCCGGTGGGGCTCACGCCCTCGTACTTGTAGAAGATCTTGGCCGGCGTCTCCAGCCGCTCCTCCCAGCGATGGGCGCGGTACATGGGGGTCGGGCGCCAGAGCCGGTACACGTCGCGCACCGGCTGGGGAATGGGGACGTGCCGCTCGGTGCCCATCTCCTGGGCCACGAGCGCATCGGGAAAGATGGCCTCAAAGTCGGCAGGCCCGGCGGGCTCG
>PXSX01000130.1:0-772 GCA_003022655.1 Bacteroidetes bacterium QH_1_64_81
AGAAGCATGTAGCCGAGCATGGGGGACTGTGACTCGTGAAGCGTGAGGGACGGCGTCTCTTCGTAACGCGTATTTCGCGGGGAGCCTGCGCCCAACGCAAAACGTTCAACGCAAAACGCTACGACGGGAGGGCTTTGGTATCTTCACACTCCCGGAAGCGATCCAGTTCGCTCCGCACGGCTTCGATCGCTGTCTGAACAACGGCCACGTCGTCGACAAAGCCGAGTGCCCCGAGGGTGTCGGGAATGATGTCGACAGGCGTCACGAGGTAAACGAGGGCGGCCACGAGAAGCACGATGGACGCCCCCGACACCTGCCGGTATGAACGCTGCACCCAGGCGATCAGGAGACGGAGGGCGGCCTTGAGGTCCTCCCACACGGCGGTGAGGGCGCCTGCGTTGGCCTCCAGGTGGGCGTAGGCGTCTCGAATCAGGAGAACGACCCGGAAGCGCCGGCGGAGGACGCGTCGCGTGGCCTCCGTCAGGGTCTCGGTGAGTTCCGTGCTGGTTGGGAGGGAGTCAAGGGCGTGGGGAAGCTCCGTCGACCGGAGATCGAGCTGAGACTCGTTGGAGGGCATGGGACTCGCTGAGGATGAAGGGACCGTGAGGGGGCTTCGATTCTAAGAGACGAGGTGGAGGAAAGTCAACTCCAGACTCGGGGCCGAGGGGGATGAGGCACGGTTCCGTCCTCACGTTTCACGCCTCACGGATCACGTTTTTCCCGTGACCAGCATCGAGACCTCCCCGGTCAGGTGAGAACCCCGAGTCTGATT
>PXSX01000130.1:815-4456 GCA_003022655.1 Bacteroidetes bacterium QH_1_64_81
GCCGTCAAACGGATCTTCGAGGCGAAGGGGCGACCGGCGGACAATCCGCTGATCGTGCACGTCCGTCGCCGTGAGCAAATTGGTCAGGTGGCGGCCACGATTCCGGCCGCAGCGGAGCCGCTTCTGGAGCGCTTTCTGCCGGGTCCGCTGACGATCATTCTGCCCAGGCATCCCGAGCTCCCGTCGGTCGTCACGGCCGGGCTGGACACGGTCGGCGTTCGGATGCCCGGTCTGCCGCTGACCCAGAGGTTTCTTGCGGCCTGCGACACCCCCGTCCCCGCGCCGTCGGCCAACCGGTCGGGGCGACCGAGCCCCACCACCTGGGAGGCCGTGCAGGACGATCTGGGCGGACGGATCGACTGCATTCTGCAAGGAGGGCAAACGGAGGCGGGGGTGGAGTCGACCGTGGTGGACTGTACCACTGAGCCCGTCGAGGTGCTGCGGCCGGGGGCCATCTCCGTCGAGGCGCTGCGGGACGTGCTCGGGGCGGTCCGCACAGAATCATCCACTGAGGCGTCCGCGCCGCGGAGTCCGGGCACGCGTCACCGTCACTATGCCCCTGCGGCGGAAGTGCGACTGGTCGAGGACCCGTCGGAGACGGAGCCGGGACCGAAGCATGCGTACATTGGACTGGACGCCCCGGCTCCTCCCGACGCGTTCGGGGCCGTGTTCGTCGAGCCCGACTTGGAGGCCTACGCGCACGACCTGTTCCACGTCTTTCGAACGTGCGATGAGAAGGGACTCGAGATCATCTACGCGCAGACGGTGCCCCCGACCGGACTCGGGCGGGCGCTCAACGATCGCCTGCGGCGAGCGGCGGCGCGGTAGGGGACACGTGTGGAAGAATGGACGTCTGGAGGTGTGGACGGGGAGGGAAGACGAGTGGAAGATGCATTCTGCGTTGGAGAATTCTACGTCTCCCCGTCGCGGTCTTCCTTCTCGGGCTTGATCGGGTCCTCACGACGAGGGGGGGGAGGACGCGACAGCTCTGCACTAGAAGCCGGGCCGCCCCCGACCGGAACGCCGCCGCGTGAATCCATCGCCCGAGGCGCATGCGGCGCCCAAACGTGTTGGTCCATGTGGTCTCGTAGGCGGTCCGAAACGACGAGGGCGAGCGGCGCCCGTCGAGATACTCCGACGCGAGTGGAGTGACGAGGTCGGCCGTGCGGAGGGCCATCGCCATGCCGTCGCCGCAGAGCGGCGCAATCATGCCCGCCGCGTCGCCGATCATGCACACGCCGCCGGCGAACCGCGACTTCGGCATCAGCGGCACCTGGCTCACCGCCTCGAACCGGTCGCTCACCCGGTGCAGGCCCCGTAGGCGCTCGTCCAGCACGGGGTTCCGACGGAGAGACTCCTTGAGCATCGCTGCTGGGGTGCCGCCCGCGTCCGTGAGCGCGTCGGTGTGGCCGATCCAGCAGACGTTGATGCGGTCGTCCTCGACCGGCGAGAGGCCGCAGTAGCCGCCGGGGGCGCTGTGAAGTTCAATTGTGCCCTGCACGTCTGCGGCAGAGGGCCCGGCATAGTGCGCCTTGAAGCCCACGTACGGGGTGTGCTGGTCCAGGAAGGGGCGGTCGAGCGTCCGGTCGAGGTGGCCCCGCCGGCCGTAGGCGCCAAAGACGAGGCGGGCCTCCACGGTCTCCGCCCCGACGGTGACCGAGAAGCCCTGGGTTTCCCCGCCGACCGTGACAGCAAAGCCTTCATCGAGGCTCCCGTCCACATTCGTCACACGGGTGCCGGGCCGTCCGTCCACGCCTGTTGCGCAGGCCTGCCGGAAGAGGAGGCGGTCGAGCTGGTAGCGACTCAGTCCGAGAGCCGTATTGGGGAGAGTATGCTCGGTCGCTGTGCCGCTCGGGGCTGTGAGGCGCGTTTGGCAGATGGTAGCGGCTCCAGCGTCGTGAGCAGCCTCCAGGACGCCGAGTCGGCGAAACGAAGACTGGGCTTCGGGCGACAGGAACTCCCCGCAGAGCTTGTGGCGGGGGTACGTGGACTGTTCGGCCAACAGCACCGAGTGGCCCCGACGGGCCAGCTGAAGAGCGGTGCTGCACCCGGCGAGGCCGCCTCCGATGACGAGCGCGTCGTAGGACATGTTGGTTCGTGATTCGTCACTCACCGTTCCCAATTGTCGAGAGCGTCCACCGGAACGCCCAGTGCCATCGGATGGAAAGGGACGAGAGGCCCGACTTACGAGCGAGCGTCTTCAACTCCTCCTTTCGGAATCCTCGCCGCACCGACATCGGGCCGTCGTGCTGTACCATGGGGGCCATCCGGAGCGCCCGGCTCAGAAGCCAGATGCCGACGTACGCCACCAGGTGGCGGTGGAGGTCGTTGACGAGGAGGCCCGTCCGGGCGACGCGTTGCATCTCAGAGAGCAGCCGAACGGCCGTGTCGCCGTGGAAGTGGTGGAGAAAGAGGGCCGCGTGGGCGACGTCGACGGCGTTGTCGGGGTAGGGAAGGGCCAGGGCATCTTCGATCTCGACGCGGGCCCGCGAACGAAGAGGGTGGGAAAGGTGCTCGTCGAGATGCGCCCGGGCGTGACCCACGGTGACCGGGTTGGCATCCACCCCGATCAGCTCCATCGTACATCCAAACTGTGCACCCCGGCGCGCGAGATGAACCAGGTAGTCGCCACTGCCGCAGCCCAGGTCGAGGAGACGCACGTGGTCGCGCTGCCGCAACTCCGGATCCAGAACAGCGTCGGTCGCCGCATGCGCCCCGAGCAGGCGGTTGATCCGGTGAAGATCCCGAAGGGCTTGCGTCAGACGCGCATCCGTAATGGAAAAGTCGTCCATCCACTCCTCGGCCTCTAGACGGTTGGACAGGTCGGGGAGAAGAGGAACGGACACGGGTGCTCGGGGACAAAGAGATCAAGCGAATGCAACGGTGTGAAAGAGCCTGACTGACCAAATCGATCGGGAAAGAGGCTACGTCACGTCCACCTCCGCGTCAATGCCCTGCTCCTCGAGCCGATCTCGAACCTCCGGGGCCAGGTTTTGCTCCACGGTGCTCGGCACGAATTTAGCCACCAGTTTGCGGGCCCCTTTCGTATCGACGTTCGCCTTGATTCCGCGACTCCGAAAATTTTCCTCCAGCCGGTCGGCCATCTGATTCCGAACGGCCGATTCGATGTCGGCTCCGGCCTGGGCCGCCTGCGCGGCCCGAGGACCCATCTGCCGGCTTGCAAGTTTCTGGGCGTTGAAAATGGTAACTTCAATCATTGGTCGGTGGCGAGGGAAATGTCGGTGGAAGTGTACTCTAAGAACAGACGCAGCCCGTCATTGTCTCCGAAAATCAGGACCAATCTCTCTATAGGCGCTTCGGCGAAGGGGTTCCGGTCCGGGCGCGCGGTTGATGCGAGAAAGTCACGAATTGAGCAGGGCGTAAGGGCTCCGAGTACGAAACGTCTAGCTGCGAAGATAGTATAGGGGGGTACCCTACACAAAGGAGACAATCCATGCTCGCCGGTCGAGTGACGAACGGCTCGATCCCGGCGAGGAATCGTCATGCTACGTGCACAACAAGCGACATTTATGGCTCCTGCGCCCGCCGAGACCAACATTGATGCTGACGAGATGGAGGAACAGGACGACGGCCACCTTGAGACAAACGGTCAGTCCTGTCCCTCCCCGGCTCCCGCATCC
>PXSX01000131.1 GCA_003022655.1 Bacteroidetes bacterium QH_1_64_81
AGTACACACGCGGGCCGCCCTGTGAGGTTTCGGTGAAGGTCGCCTGAACTGGAAGGGCCAGGGTCCGAGTCGCTGCAGGCAGGCAGACTAGTCGAGCGTAGGCGTAAACTCGGGCCCGGCGCGGTCGAGAAACTCCTCGACCGACACGGTGCCCTGTTGCCCATCAGCGTGGGAGCGGACCGAGACGGTCCCGGCTTCCTCCTCGTCCCCGCCCACGACAAGCATATACGGAATCTTCTGGGTCTCCGCGTTGCGGATCCTGTAGCCCACCGTCTCGTCGGAGGTGTCGATCTGGGCGCGCACGTCCTCCTGTCGGAGGGTCGCCGCCACCGTCTCTGCGTAGTCGAAAAAGTTGTCGCCGACCGGGATGATCTGCACCTGCACCGGCGCGAGCCAGGTGGGGAAGTTGCCCCCGCAGTGCTCGATGAGTACCCCGATGAAGCGCTCCAGCGAGCCGAACGGCGCGCGGTGGATCATCACCGGGCGCTTCCGCTCGTCGTGCTCGTCGACGTAGGTGAGTTCGAAGCGCTCCGGCAGGTTGTAGTCGACCTGAATGGTGCCGAGCTGCCAGGCGCGGCCCAGCGCGTCCTCCACCATAAAGTCGAGCTTCGGCCCGTAGAACGCCGCTTCGCCCGGCTCCTCGTAGGCGTCGAGATCCGTCTCGGCCACGGCCTCACGGAGGTCCTGCTCGGCGCGGTCCCACAGTTCGTCGCGGCCCGTGTACTTCTCGGTATCCTCAGGGTCGCGGAGCGAGATCTGTGCCTCAAATTCCTCAAAGTCCAGCGCGTCGAGCACCTTCAGGGTCAGGTCGATGACGTCCTTGAACTCGGCTTTGACCTGCGCGGGGGTGCAGAAGATGTGGGCGTCGTCCTGCGTGAAGCCGCGCACGCGGGTGAGGCCGCCGAGCTCGCCGGTCTGCTCCTGGCGATACACCGTGCCGAACTCGGCAAGGCGCACCGGCAGGTCGCGGTACGAGTGGTGGTCGTTCTGGTAGATCTTGACGTGGTGCGGGCAGTTCATCGGCTTGAGGAGGTAGCCCTCCTCTTCGCCATCGTCGGCCTCGCCCGTTACCATCGGGGGGAACTGGTCCTTCTCGTAGTGCGGGTAGTGCCCGCTGGTGCGGTAAAGGTCGAGCCGCCCGATGTGGGGGGTGCAAACCGGCTTGTAGCCCTGCTTGATCTGCTCCTCCTGCAGGACCTCGCGGAGCGTCTCTCGGAGCGTAGTGCCCTTCGGCAGCCACATCGGCAGGCCGGGGCCCACCTGCTCGGTGTCGAAGGTAAAAAGGTCCAGCTCCGTGCCCAGCTTGCGGTGGTCCCGCTCCTTGGCCTTGCGGCGCCGCTCCAGAAAGTCCTCCAGGAGCGTCTGCTTCGGGAAACTGATGCCGTAGATGCGGGTGAGTTGCGGATTGGTCTCGTCGCCGCGCCAGTACGCCCCGGCCACCGAGAGCAGCTTCGGCGCCTTGATGTCGGCGGTCGACGGGATGTGGGGGCCGCGGCACAGGTCCGTGAACTCGCCCTGCTCATAGAAGGAAATTTCCCCCTCCTCCAAGTCCTCGATCAGCTCCAGCTTGTACTCGTTGCCCTCCTCCTCGTAGTACCGGATCGCGTCCTCCTTCGACAGTCGTAGTAGAAGCCCTGATCGATGGGCGGGCCGATGGTGAACTTGACGCCGGGGTAGAGCGCCTGCAGGGCCTCGGCCATGAGGTGGGCTGAGGAGTGCCAGAAGGTCTCTTTCCCCTCCTCGTCGTCCCAGGTCAGAATCGCGATCTCGGCGTCCTCCGTGATGGGGCGATTCAGGTCGCGCACCTCACCATTGACCTTGATGACCAGCGCGTCGCGGGCGAGGCCGGCGCCGATGCTCTTGGCAATCTCACGACCCGTCGTGCCCGCCGGATGGGTCTGCGTAGAGCCGTCCGGGAGGGTGATCGTGATTTTTTTCGTGTCGACTTCGGCCATGGGACGAGGGCGTCTTCGATGCGCAGCGCGGCGTCGGATCCAGAGGGACCCGTCAACAAAAAAGCCGCCTCATCCCGAACGTGTTCGGGACTGAGAGCGGCAGCAGTGGGTCCAGGTGGATTTGAACCACCGACCTCCTGCACGTCAAGCAGGCGCTCTAGGCCGCTGAGCTATGGACCCAACGCGGAACCTGTCGGCTTCGTGTAGGGACCTCTATCAATGC
>PXSX01000132.1 GCA_003022655.1 Bacteroidetes bacterium QH_1_64_81
CGCGGCGAGGGCATTGTCCTCAATGAGCCGAGCATTGTCGTCGTCGACTCCGACACCAACGAGGTGCGCGAGCTCGGCTACGAGGCCCTCCAGATGCACGAGCGCACCCACCAGGACATTGAGACCATCTGGCCCTTGCGCGACGGCGTGATCGCCGACTTCAAGGTCGCCGAAGAGATGATTCAGGGCCTCCTCCGAAAAGTGAAAGACAACTGGCTCACCTCCATTCGGAGCATGGTCGTGTGCGTACCCAGTGGCATCACCGAGGTGGAGAGACGGGCTGTCCGCGACTCCGCGGAGCACGCCGGGGCCCGCAAGGTGAACCTCGTCTCCGAACCCATGGCGGCGGCCATCGGCATCGGGCTCGACATCCAGGAGGCCGTGGGCAACATGGTCGTGGACATCGGGGGCGGCACCACTGAAATCGCCGTCATTGCCCTGTCCGGCATCGTGTTGGACGAGTCGCTCCGCGTGGGCGGCTCGGAGCTTGACAAGGCCATCGTCCAGTACTTCAAGCGCAACCACAACCTCCTCATCGGCTCCCGCACGGCCGAGCGCATCAAGTGCGAGGTGGGGAGCGCAATCGAGCTCGACACCGAGATGGAGCTGTCCGTGAAAGGGCGCGACCTGGTGAGCGGGATCCCGAAGGTGCGCACCATCTCGTCGGTGAACGTGCGGGAGGCCCTGAACGACAACCTCGAACAAATCAGCGCCGCGGTCCTCCGCACGCTCGAACGCACCCCGCCCGAGCTCGGGGCCGACGTGCTGGAACGCGGGATCATGATGACGGGGGGTGGGGCCCTGCTCGGAGGCATTGACAAGATGCTCCGCGAGCGCGTAGAGCTCCCGGTGTACGTGGCCGAGGACCCGCTTAAAGCTGTGGTGCGGGGCACCGGCGTAGTGCTCGAGAACCTGGAGGACTACGAGCGCGTCTTGACCTAACCCTGGTCTTTGTCGCCAGGGGTTTTTTCCGTCGGCCTCTTCGGACCCGCCCTCATCGTGCCGATGGCGTCTCAGCACCGCCCCATCGACTGGCTTCTCCTGGCCGCCCTCCTGTTCACGGCGACGACCATCATGGTTACGCAGAACGCCCCCCTGCTCCGCACCCTCCGGGCCGAGACAATGGAATGGACCGCCCAGGTGGAAAGCACCTTCGCCTGGATGGGCCACTACCTGCGGGTGCTCGAACGCAACGACGAGCTGCGGCGGGAAAACATTCGGCTGTCGAGCCAAGTGGCCCGCACCCGGGCCGTCCGCCAGCGCAACGACGAGCTGCGGCGACTGCTCAATCTCACCGATTCGAGCGACGCGTCTCTCCGCCCCGCCCGGATCGTCACGAAGGACATTTTTCAAAAGAACAATTTCTTGACCCTCGACGTGGGGCAGGACGACGGGATCGCTGAAGGCATGCCCGTCGTCCACGAAAGCGGCATCGTGGGCACCGTCGTGCTCGTCAACGACCACCACGCCCGGGTCATGCCGTTCCTCAACACCGACTTTCGAGTGCCGGGCACCGTCCTCCCACTCCGGGCCGAAGGCATCGTGCGCTGGGACGGCGAACGCCTCGACCGCCTCCAGCTCGATCACGTCGTGAAGACCGAGCCCGTAGAGGCCGGGCAGCGCGTCGTGACCAGTGGGCACAGCGACATCTTTCCGCCCGGCCGCCGGATTGGGACGGTCGACTCGGTGGCGGCCCCGGCCGGCCGAAACGAGCTCCAAATTTTGCTCCGCCCCGCCGTGTCCCTCTACAAGATCACCCACGCCGTGGTCATCCTCCGGACCCCCGATCCCGAACAACGGCAGCTCGAAGAGTCCCCTGCCGGATAGGTCCCCTCTCCCCCGGGAACGGATCCCCGGCCCGTCGACAAACGTCGATCACCCGATCGGGGGGCCACGTTCGGGCGCGGCCCGGAGCAGGCCTGGCTAAAGTTTGGCGAAAAACGGTGCGCACGGGCCAGAGTCCACGCTGCCTTGAACCGCCGAAACGGGGAAGTCGTACGGAGTGAACAGTCTTACTTGGTCGTCTTCACAGTTGGAATGACGGCCTCTTCCTCGCCGATCCCCTCCTTCCATATATGACTGCTGAGACCGACTCCCCGCACGCAACAACCGTCCTCGGCGTCCGACACAACGGGCAGATCGCCCTGGGCTCGGACGGCCAGGCCACCATGGACGAAACAGTGGTGAAGCACAAGGCCGAGAAGGTGCGGTCGCTGTACGACGGCGAAATCATCGCCGGGTTTGCGGGCTCCACGGCCGATGCCTTTACCCTGTTCGAACGCTTCGAGGACAAGCTCCAGGAGTATGGGGGCAATGTGGCCCGTGCGGCCGTGGAATTGGCCAAAGAGTGGCGCACCGACAAGTACCTGCGCCGACTTGAAGCCCTCTTGGCAGTGGCGTCCCCCCGAGAACTGTTGCTCATCAGCGGGGCCGGCGACGTGATCGAACCCGACGACGACATCATCGCCATTGGATCCGGCGGTTCGTTTGCGCTCGCCGCAAGCCGGGCCCTCCTCCAAAAGGGGGGGAACCTGTCCGCCCGGGAGATTGTCGAGAACGGACTCTCCATTGCCGCGGACATTTGCATCTATACGAATCATAATCGGACCATCCTCGACATCGACGCAGAGACCTCCTGAGGGTCCACTGGGGGCATTTTATTGAATGCGTTTCGTGCCCCCGCCGACCGCTCGGGAGAGACGGCAATCCCACTATATTTTATGTATTGACGACGATACAAGCCCATGACCCAAGATCGAACCTCGGGTGCCTCCCGACCCAAACAGGCGGCGATGTTCGTCGACTACGACAACCTCTACACCATCCTAACGTCTCAGAGCGAACGGAATCGATCGACCAGCGAGTACGCCGAAGAGATTTTCGACGAGGTTCGCCGCTATCTCGAAGAGGGCGACGACACCTCCACCATTCTTGGCCGGGCATACGCCTCCTTCGACACCCTCCTCGACGACGAGGACACACAGGTCCCGTCGGTCCTTCACCGTCGCGGCATTGAGCCGGTGCACGTCCCGACTGGCATGCAGAACAACACGACTGAGGTGCGCCTCGCCATTGAGGTGACCGATTTTGTTCGGCGGCGCCCGGACGTTCAGACGCTCGTCATCGTCACGGGCAATCGTCCATTTCTCCCCCTCGTCCGGTGGATCCGTGAGCAGGGCTGCCGGCCGCTGGTGGCCGCCGTCAACCCCCCCCAGACCGCCGACACGCCCGCGTTCGTTGAAGACAGCAAGTACCTCGACGCCCGCAACCTGCTCAGCCAGGAATCCCGCGAGGACCTTCTGGCCAACGCGCCGACGAGCGGAGCCGCCTACACCCAGGCGAAAACGCCGCACGATCCCCCCCGGCAGCAGTTTCAATCCCTCGACAATCCCACGGCGCGACGGGCCATCGAGATTACCGAGGAGCACTTCGGTCAGTACGACGAGGTGTACCTGACTCCCCTCCTGCGCAAGCTCTCCGACGTGATGGGCTCGGACAAGGACCCCAAGTCGCTCGTGAGCGAACTGGAAGCCGCTGGCGCGGCACGGCTGGAGAAGCGGAACGGCTACCCCTACAACTACACGGTCCTCATCGTAAACGACGATCATCCCGACGTGCAGACCGTGCACGAGGACCTCGGGATGAGCGACTCGCCAGACGATTCAGACGCGTCCGCCGAGGCCGACGACGGGGACGCGCCTTCGTCCCACGACGAGTATGACATGGACGAGTCCTTTCAATCGCCGACGGCCTCCGCCTCCATGCCCACCGAGAACGGGGACGAATCCACGACGCTCGATGAGCCGACCGAAGAGCAGGGGTAACCCGGTTCAGCGGCTCCCGGCCCTTGCACACCCTCCTTCACTACTGATTTCGACCCCTACATGCCAGACGTCACCCAGCACATTGAGGACCTCACGCCTCGGCAGATCGTCGAGGAGCTTGACAAGTACATCATCGGCCAGAACGACGCCAAGAAGAACGTGGCGATCGCCCTCCGCAACCGCTGGCGCCGCCAGAACGCGCCGGCGGAGATGCGGGACGAAATTATGCCGAACAACATCATCATGATCGGCCCCACGGGCGTGGGGAAGACCGAGATTGCGCGCCGCCTAGCCCGCCTAGCCCGCGCCCCGTTCATCAAGGTCGAGGCCTCCAAGTTTACCGAAGTCGGGTACGTGGGCCGCGACGTGGACAGCATGATCCGCGATCTCACCGACCTCGCGGTGAACATGGTCGAGAAGGAGCACAAGGAGGAGGTGCAGGACCGGGCGCAGGAACTGGCTGAGGAGCGGATTCTGGACATCCTCATCCCCCCGGAGGACGAGGAGCAGTCCCGGGCTGGCGACGGAGCCCGCGACGAGCCTGGGTTCACGATCCGCGAGACCGAGGAGACGCAGGTGGAAGACGAACAGCGAGAGAGCCTTCGCCAGCGCACCCGGCAGAAGTTCCGGGACAAGCTGCAGCGGGGCGACCTCGACGACCGCGAAATTGAGATCGAGGTGACGTCGGACTCCCAGTCGATGATGCAGATGTTTGGCCCCATGGGGATGGAGGAGATGGGCGTCAACCTGGAAGAGCTCTTCGGCAACCTCGGCGGCAATCAGCGCAAGACGCGCCGGGTGACGGTGGAGGAGGCCCGCGAGATTCTGACACAGGAGGAAGCCGAGAAGCTGATCGATCAGGATCAGGTGAAGGAAGACGCCCTGGAGCGCGTGCAGCAGGCGGGGATCGTATTCGTCGACGAGATTGACAAGGTGGCCGCGGGGACCCGCACTCGCGATGACGGCGGCCAGGGTGCCGGCGTCTCCCGCCAGGGCGTGCAGCGCGATCTGCTGCCCATCGTGGAAGGGTCGACGGTGACCACCAAGCACGGCATGGTGCAGACCGACCACATCCTGTTCATTGCCAGCGGGGCCTTCCACGCCACCAAGCCGAGCGACCTCATTCCCGAGCTCCAGGGCCGCTTTCCCATCCGGGTGGAGCTCAACAATCTCGACGAGGACGACTTCTACGAG
>PXSX01000133.1 GCA_003022655.1 Bacteroidetes bacterium QH_1_64_81
CCCCCGACAGTCTCCGCACGACCCTCTCGCGGGTCGATTGCTTCGTCATCAACGATGCAGAGGCCCGCGAACTGGCCGACGAGCCCAACCTCGTACGGGCGGCGGGCCTGATCCGCGACATGGGGCCCGAGACGCTCATCATCAAGAAGGGCGAGCACGGCGCGCTTCTTTTTACCGATCATTCGATCTTCAGCGCGCCCGCCTACCCGCTGGAGGACATCCGGGATCCCACAGGGGCCGGCGATGCGTTTGCGGGGGGGCTGGCGGGGCACCTCCATCGGGCGGGCAGTCTCGACCGGGACGCCTTGCGCCGCGGGGTCATTTATGGAAGCGTGATCGCCTCCTTCGTGGTGCAGCGCTACGGCCCCGACAAGCTGCTCGACCTCACCCGAACCGCCATCACCGAACGAGCCCGAGCATTCCGGGAGCTGGCTGCCATTCCTAAGCTGGTGCCGCTCGAAAAACAACTGGCGTAGCGATCGATTTCTGAGGATGCCGTTGCGACGCCTCAGTTGATTCCCCCGTACTTCTTCTCGCTTCCATCTATGTCCAAGTCTGAGTCCGGCGTCGATTCGAGGACTCTGTCGGCCTCCGACCACTCGACGACCGGGACTGTCCGTCTCGTCAACGCCGTCTTCTATGGCCATCACGGCGTGATGCAGGAGGAGCATCGCGTAGGGGGGCGGTACGAGGTCGACGTGAGCGTCGGGATCGACTTCGAGGAGGCCGCCCTGCACGACGACCTGACGCGGACGGTCAACTACGAGCAGATCTACGAATTCGTCCGTACGCTCGTCACAGAGAACAATTTCTACCTGATCGAGAAGCTGGCGTACCGCATCGCTCAGACGGTGCTCGACACTTACCCCGACGTGGAGGGCGTGGAGGTGACGGTGCGGAAGCCCAATCCGCCGGTCGGCGGGCCCTGCGACCGGGCCGAGGCCACCTACACCATCGACGACCCCGGGACGTGAATCGTACCGTTACGACGAGGGAGACATAGACCGCGGCGATCGATACCGGTCGGGATCGGTCGCAGGCATAGTGTCCTCTGTGCCGTCGGGCGGGAGCAGCGTGGAAGGCGGCACCGAGGGGTGCGGACGAGCGACAAAGGTCATCAGGAAGTCGTACAGCAGGTTGTCCACCTCGCTCGGCGTCCAGTTCGCTATGGAACTGTGTGCCGTAGAGAGGGGCGTCGTTCACCCGGAAGGCCTGATAGGGCTGGTCGTTGCGGGCGAGCTCCGTCGTGTCGGGGGGTAGTTCGACGACCCGGTCGTGGTGCCCCATGTTGGCCTGGAAGCGGGCCGGAAAGCGACAAAAGAGGGGATCCTCGGTTCCGGCGTCCGTTCGTTCCACCCAGCCGCACCCCAGCTCCGCCCGCTCCGGATCGTGGACCACGCGCCCCCCCAGCGCCCGGGCAACCACCTGGTGTCCCCAGCACGACCCGAGCGTCGGAAGCTGCCGTTCAACAGCGTGCCGAACGAGGTCGTGGAGCGGCTCGGTCCACGGATACGTCTGCGCCGCTGAGTATTTGCCCGCACCCCCGATGAGGAGGGCGTCCGCATCGTCGAGCTGGTCAGGAGAGGGCTCGTCGCCCCGGGCCACGTTGACGGTATGGAGCTGCTCGGGCCGGAGCCGCGACCGCTCCAGAAAACACGACTGCTCTTGCGTTTCCATCCGGGGCGCGCTCCGACATTGCACCAGGAGAACTTGAATCGACGAGGATGTAAGCAGCGAGTCCACCATACGATCCGTCCTTTCGTCGACCAGGGCGGGCGACGAGATAGACTGAGTGCACGGGAAACGATGAGTCACCCTCTATACGTCGGAATCCGGGGAATGGTTGAGGCCCAATGAACCGGTTACGCTGACGCATCGGACAGAAGATCGTCAAACTCTCGGCGGAGCGTCTGGTAAAGGCGCCGGAGCGGGAGCCCTACCACGTTGTAGTAATCGCCTTCGATGCGCTCGACGAAGAACGGGGCAGTGTGGTCCTGAATGCCGTAGCCCCCGGCTTTGTCCATCGGCGAGCCAGACTCGACGTAGGCGCGGAT
>PXSX01000134.1 GCA_003022655.1 Bacteroidetes bacterium QH_1_64_81
TCCGGAATCATGCGGGCGCCCACGTCCTCGTGGCCGTGAAAGGTCCAGCCGGTTTCGGGGTCGAAGCGCTTGGTCTCGGGCTTGGCGATGTCGTGGAGGAGGGCGGCCCAGCGGAGCCAGCGCGTCTCTTCGGCTGGGCAGTCCGAGGTACGCTCGGCGACGTTGTCGAGCACCTCCAGCGTGTGGTAGAAGTTGTCCTTGTGGTCGCGGCCGTTCACCACGTCGACGCCCTTGAGCCGCTGCAGTTCGGGCATGACGTGCGCCAGCACACCGGACGCCTCCAGAATTTTGAAGCCGATGGACGGCGTATCGGCCTCCAGAATCTTGTGGAGCTCCTCCGTGATGCGCTCCTGGCTCAGGATCTCGACGCGCTCGGCCTGGGTGCCCATTGCGTCGAACACGCGGTCGGACACCCGGAACTCGAGCTGGGTGGCGAACCGCGCGGCCCGGATCATGCGGAGGGGGTCGTCCTCGAACGTCTCCTCCGGGTCCAGCGGGGTGTCGATCGTCCGCCGCTCCAGGTCGCGACGCCCGTCGAACGGATCGATGAGGGCGCCGAACCGGTCGGGCGTGAGGTGGATCGCCATCGCGTTGACCGTAAAGTCGCGGCGGTACTGGTCGTCCTCCAGCGTGCCCGCCTCCACCTCCGGCTTGCGCGAGTGGGACCGGTAGCTTTCTTTGCGGGCGGCGACGAACTCCAGCACGAGTGTGTCGTCCGTATGGTCGTCGGGAAAGGCCTCCTCGGTCGGAATCCGAATGGCGGCGGTGCCGAACTTGGGGTAGACGTGCGCGGTGCGGCCACCCAGCTCCTCCCCCGCCGCCTCGGCCAGCTCGATGCCGGTGCCCGCGCCCACGGTGACGAAGTCGAGGTCCGTGGTGGCGCGGTCCAGGAGCACGTCGCGCACCATGCCGCCCACGGCGTACGCTTCGATGCTCTCCCGTTCCGCCACGCGCCCAATGGTGCGCAGGATCGGCTCGTAGGGCACCTCCCGCAATCGGTCGGCCAGGTTGTCAATGTCCTGGTAGGAGCGGACCTCCGTCATTGTCGGGGGGACTGGTGAACACCGTCTCGCGGTGTGTACAGACGGTGCGAGGTCCCAGTTCGTTCGGTGAGCACGCTCTTTTCGCTGGCAATTTGATGGAGGT
>PXSX01000135.1 GCA_003022655.1 Bacteroidetes bacterium QH_1_64_81
GGGCTCACCGCACCCCTACAGGGCGGACGCTACCGTTTTCAGGTGACGCCCCAGTTTGGGTCCCGCAACTTCGTCTCTGTCCTGGCCGACTACCGACGCTACCTCCGTCGTGATCCGGTCACGTTCGCTGTTCGCGGGCTGCACCGGGGCAACTACGGCGCGGGCCAGTTCGAAGGAGAGCTTACGGACTCCTTCGTCCGGGAGACGCTCGGCGACCCCTACCAGGTCGGGTTCGTGCGGGGATACAGCTTCAATTCGATCTTCGAGGAGCCGAAGTGCCGCAGCCAAAACATTTGTCGGATTGGACGGCTGTATGGGACGCGGATGGCCCTCGGCAGCGTCGAGCTTCGCGTTCCGCTCCTTGGACCGGAGGTGTTGAGCCTTGCCACCTTCGAGTATCTGCCGACCGATCTGGTACTGTTCGCCGACGCGGGCGTGGCCTGGACGAGTGAGGACCTCACGGAACCGTCTTTCTCGTCGAGCACAATCAGGCGGTCTGATCCGAGCGTAAGTGGCTCGGTGCCGGCGCAGCCCGTGACGAGCGCTGGAATGTCGGCACGGGTGAACGTGCTGGGCGCAATCGTCCTCGAGGCCTTTTACGCCCGCACGTTCCAGCGCACCAAAACCTGGGACTTCGGCGTCCTTCTGCGGCCGGGGTGGTAAATGTCGGCCTGGGTTGAGGGTTGCGCGTTGTAGGTTGAGGGGTGAAGGGGGCGCCTTGTGGGCGAGGCACCGGAAGGGGATATGCCTCGATGCGCAGCCTGGGTTAGGCGTTGAGGCGGCCGCGGACGACCGTGGTGGCGCGTCCGGCGAGGGTGACTCGCTCGGCATCGGGGGCGTCGAGGTGGACGCGCGCTGTGCCCCCCCGATCCGAGACTTGGTGCCCGGTGAGAGACGTGTTTCCCGTTTGCGCAGCCCAGTACGGCCCCAGCGCACAGTGGGACGACCCGGTTACGGGATCCTCCGGAACGCCCACCCGAGGGGCAAAGAAGCGAGACACGAAGTCGATGTCGCCAGCCTGGGCCGCGGCAGTGACGATGACGCCCCGCGCATCGTCGAGGGCCTTCAGCGCCGAGAGGTCCGGCTGAAGGGTGCGCACGGCCTCCGGGCTCTGAAGGCGAA
>PXSX01000136.1:0-5454 GCA_003022655.1 Bacteroidetes bacterium QH_1_64_81
CCCCGCCCGGCCACCTCCATGAGTGTAATGCTGGGGAGCCCGTACTCCTCAATCGTGTACCGGTCGGCCTCGCGCATCGCGTCGGCCGTGAGGGCGGGGAGACACTGCTCGTCGGAGATCGAGGTCGCCATGGGTCAGGATCGAAATGCTCGATGCAGCATGATGCGAGAGGACGACCGGCCCCGTCATCGGTTCTCGGGAGGCGACGGGCGGGACGTATCCGGCGGCGGAGGCTCCCGGCCTTTGGGCACCGGTGCGAGCACGGGAATGCGGAGTGGAGCGGGCAGTTCGGTGGTCCACCGGGGCCGGGCCTCCACCGGCTCTTGCAGCCACGTGATCGGCTCGGCCGGTACGTACGGCTGAATCTGTCCGCCGTCCCACCGCCCGTTGTCGTTGCGGTCGAGGTACGCCCGGAGCCGATACTGCCCGTTCGGAAGCTCCTCGAACGCAAACGTACTTCCGGGGGGCGTGGTCAGTCGGCGCGCCTCCACGGGGATCGACGAGTCGTCGACCGTGAGCTCCACCGCGACGGGGCCGCCGTAAAAGAGCGAGTCCAGTCGGGCTTGCGTGGGCGAGGTCGCGGCGGTGTCGGCGGTCGGGACATCGAGAGTGTCGGAGGCGTCCCGACCTGTGAGCGAGGGCGGCAGCCGGAGTGCCGTCGTGTCGCCCGGCGACTGGACCCCCGATAGTCCTTCCTGGGTCGTATCGGCAACACGGGCGCGGCCCTCAAGCGCCCCGAGCGCCCGACGCGTGACGCGCCGAAATCGGCGTCGGTACGTCGTGTCCGCGGCCCGCGACTCGCCAGTCGTATCCCGAACGCTGATTCCTTGCTGCAGGTCTGTGCTGTCCGGGGCTTGATTGAAGCGGATCCCGGGCTGTATGTCCGGGAGGAGCGGACGCGCTCCGGTCGAATCCTGGCGGAGACCGGCGGGCAGAAATCGACGGAACCGCGTGCGCATCGTGTCGGCCCGCGTGGCGGCCCGGAAGCGAGCCGTGTCCGGCACGAGGGGCTGTCCCAGCGTGTCGGCCACGACGCCGCGTCGCAGCGGCAGGCGGTGACGCACGTCCCGCATTGGGGCGGTGCGCACCATCACGGCGGCCGGGCGGTCCGGGACTGCGTAAACGCCCTGTACATCGATCGGCGTGCCCGACGCGGAGTCCTGCGGGGCCCATGCCTCGGACGCCCGGGTCTGGAGACGGACCGGCTCGCTGAAGCGCAGGCGCAGGCGCGATTGCGATTGTTGTCGCGGAGCGCGACGACGTAGTAGCGCCCCTCCCGCATGTAGTTGAACTCGAAGCCCCCGTCCTCCCCCGTCTGCGTGCGATAGCTGGGCCGGTCCGGCAACGGGCGGGGTCCCACGGCATCCGGCGTAAGGACGTACGCGTAGACGTCGACGCGCTGTTGAGCGATGCCGCGAGGCCCACTCGCGACTCGTCCCCGGATCTGTCCCCGATTGATCCTCGACCCGGTCGAGAACGCCACCGTGATGGGGCTCTCTAGCGAGACGCCGTGGGCATCGCTCAGGTTCGTATCGAACGTGAAAATGTAGGTCGTGCTGTCCCGCAACGCGGAGGGGAGCTCAATCTCGACGGTGCGCCCGCTCCAATCAAATTGGAGCTGCTGCTCAAACGTCGGGGTGACTGACAAAGCCTGGGACACACTGCTCCGCTCGATGTACTCCGAAAACTCGACGCGCAGCACTTCGGTGCTCGTCGGCACGTTGACGGTGTCGCGCACGGGGGCTGTCCGGACGACCGAGGGTGGGGTCTGGTCGCGAGGTCCGCCGCTGGGGGCCTGCGGGTTGGCGCACGAGACAATGATGCCGACCCCCAAGAGAGCCGCTGTGAGAACGAAACGGAGGGAGGAGCGCACGTACGTGTGAACGGCTGTCGTCGTCAATTCCGATATCACCTACTTGCACCACTTCCGCCCGAGACCGATCCTTCCTCCTCCCTGCACCTCACACTTCCACCCGTCCCCCCTTTCGTACGTCCACACCGTTTACGCGTAGATCCCGCGCATCTGAAGCGCCTCGGCCACGCGGCGAACGCTCACCACGTAGGCCGCGATGCGGAGGGAGATGTCGTACTCCTCGGCCGTCGCGTACACCTTGTCGAATGCCTTCCGCATCATCCGGTCGAGTCGCCGGTTCACCTCCTCCTCGGTCCAGAAGAAGCCCTGCCGGTTCTGCACCCACTCGAAGTAGGAGGCCGTAACGCCCCCTGCGTTGGCCAGGATGTCCGGAACGACGAGCACCTCCTTTTCGCTCAGCACCTCGTCGGCCTCCGGCCGGGTGGGACCGTTCGCCCCCTCCGCAATGACCCGCGCGCTCAGATTTTCCGCAATCTCGCGGTCGATCTGATCCTCTTTGGCGGCCGGGACGAGCACGTCCACGTCGAGCGTGAGAAGCTCCTCGTTCGAGATCGCCTGCGCCTCCTCGTATCCCGTCAGCGTGCCCCCGTTTCGCTGCGCGTACGTCCGCATCGCCGTCAGGTCGAGCCCGTTCTCGTTGTAGTAGCCCCCGGTCACGTCGCTGACGGCCACCACCGTGCAGCCCTGCTCTGCCAGCAGTTCAGCGGCCGTTGACCCGACGTTGCCGAAGCCCTGCACGGCCACCGTGCAGTCGCCAGGCGTGAGGTCGAGCTGCTCCATGGCCGCAAGCGTGACCGTCATGACCCCCCGGCCAGTGGCTTGGCGACGCCCCTTCGAGCCGCCCAGCCCCACGGGCTTGCCCGTAACGACGGCGTTTTCGGTGCGGCGCGCGTGCATCGAATACGTGTCCAGCACCCACGCCATGATTTGCTCGTTGGTGTTCATGTCGGGCGCTGGAATGTCCTTGTCCGGCCCAAACACGTCGTACAGGTCGGCGGTGTAGCGCCGCGTGAGTCGCTCCAGTTCCTGCGGGCTCATTTCTTCCGGGTCGCACACGACCCCGCCCTTCGCCCCGCCGAAGGGTAGGTCGACCAGCGAGCACTTCCATGTCATCCAGCCAGCAAGGGCCTTGACCTCGTTGAGCGTCACGTCCGGCGCAAAGCGGATGCCCCCCTTGCTGGGGCCCAGGACGTCGTTGTGGATGACCCGGTACCCCTCGTAGATCTTAATCCGGCCGGTGTCCATCTCCACAGGGATCGACGTGGCGTGCATCCGGGCCGGACGGCAGAGGTACTCATAGAAGCCCGGACTGAGCTCCAGAATCTCGGCGGCCACGTCGAAGCGTTCCATCATGGACTGGAACGGACTGTCCCGGTCGATGGGGGCCGGCTCGCGGTACGCAGAGGGCTCGTAGACATCGAATTTGAACGGCATGGGGCTGCGGAACCGAGTGCGACGATGATGAACGAAAGCGTTTCCCTGATGCCTGCCGGCCAGAGAACCAGCGGAGCAACAAAAACCGGACTCTCCGCCAAAAAGTCGAGCGACGAGGCGACCGTTCCGGAAAAGAACGAACGATTTGCCCCGATCCCGGTTGCCCTGCTGCCCGATTCGAATGTGTCGTCGCCCGCGCCCCATGCCCGACCCACTGTCTAACCGCCGCCGCAAGGCCATTGCCGCCCTTACCCGTCGCCGGGGCCGCCGGCGCCACGACCGGACGCTCATCGAAGGACGCCGCGCCCTCCAAGCGGCGCTCGACGCGGGCGCTCCGATCGTGGAAACGGTCGTGACCCCCGATGCCCTCGACGCCCCCGCGGTGCAGTCCCTGCTCGATCGGCTGTCGGGGCCCGTGTTCGAAGCCGACCCCGATACGGTGGCCCAAATCACCGACGTGGCGACGCCGCAGGGCCTCGTGGCCGTCGCCGAACGTCGCCTCCACACCCCCGACATGGTGCCGGAGCGCCTCGGGGACACCGGCACGGCCCTCCTGCTCGACGGCGTGCAGGACCCAGGCAACGTGGGCACCCTCCTTCGGACGGCCGCGTGGTTCGGCGCGCAGGCCGTGGTGGCGGGCCCCGGCACCGCTGGGCTGTACGGCCCCAAGGTGATGCGTGCAGGGGCCGGGAGCCACTGGGCCCTCGACCTGGCCCGCGCGGATGAGTTGGGGCCGCTTCTCGACCGCCTCCGGCGCCACGACGTGAGTCTCTACGGAGCCGACCTCCAGGGCGTTCAGGCCCACGCGTGGCACCCCACCCGTCCCTCCGCCCTCGCACTGGGCAGTGAGGCACACGGCCTCAGCGCGGTCGTCCTGGACCGGTTCGACGCGACCGTTGCCCTCCGCGGCGCCCCGAACCGCCCCGCGGCCGAGTCGCTCAACGTGGCCGTCGCCGGGGGCATCCTCCTGTACGAGTGGCTTGGCCCCTGAGTCTCGTAAATCTTAGAGTCTGTTTTGATTTTGGGTCGGATCGCGAGAGCGAGAATTGACGGAGCGAAAATCGCACCCTGAACAAGGCCTGTAGTGGGGCTACCGGTCGAGTGAAGGGGCGATTTGCAGCCCGTCAAGGCCGCTCGGAGCCCGAGAGATAAATTAAAACAGACTCTTAACGCCCACCTGATGTTAAGAAATCAAAGACGACGTTAGATCGAGAGAGAGCAGCGTGTCTACCGGATGCATTTCTCGTTGGGACGCACTTCTCCCAAGGCCCGGTCTCTTGGTGGGGGTCCGGGCTTCCTTTTTTATCTGACCCGGATTTTATCTGACCCGGAATTTTGGGGCGAGGGTCTCTGCAACTTTCCCGAACGCTTCGTCCCCTGCCCGCGTCTCGACGCGGGAATTGGGAAACGGCGAGGGCCTGCACGCATAGGGTGCGGACGGTTCTTTGTCGCACTTCCGTTCTCCCCGTTACTCTGCGCGTTTCGCACCATGCCCACCTACACGATCATCGGCTTCGAAAAGGATGGCTTCGACTCCTTCTCCAATGTCGCGACGGCCGAGGGCCCGTCCGACGCGGCCCGGAAAGCTATCCAGGACACGTTCATCAAGACCGAGGGCCGCCGGCCGCCCGACACCGAGGCCCTCGCCCAGCTCGAAAACGAAACCGGGCTCTTCGTCGTCGGCATCATCGAGGGCGAGCACGACAACCTGAACGAGATCGTTGACCACTACGAGCAGTGGTGACCGATCCCTGCGTCGCTGCGACAACGGTCCGCCCCCACCTCCTGTGGCTGCTCAACGAGCGCCCGAAGATCGCCCCGGAAGAAAGCGCGACGGTGAGCCCGATGGTTTGCTCTTGCGAGACTGACGCTACCGGGAGGCCTCCGGCTTGAATGCATCGGCCTCCGCTGCGCCCTCGGGTCCCACGGTGCCCTGCGCAGCGTCGCGAAGGGCCTCGGCCCGGTGCAGTCGGCCGCGCGTCATCACCCACTCGACGTTGCGCGTGTTGCGGATGTCGGCCAGCGGATTGCCCCGCACGACCACCAGATCGGCCCATTTCCCCACCTCCACGGTGCCGATGCGGTCACTCATGCCGACGGCCCGCGCCCCGTTGATGGTGGCGATGCGGAGCGCTGCGGCCTCCGGA
>PXSX01000136.1:5482-10241 GCA_003022655.1 Bacteroidetes bacterium QH_1_64_81
CTCGTAAAACGCTTTGATGCGGTCGAGCTTCAGCTCAAAGATGCGCTGGAAGCGGGAGATGGGCGCCTGATAGTCCGACTCGCTGAGGACGGACCGCAGATAGGACGTCAGGTACTGCTGAGCGTTGGCCCAGTCGGCATAGAGGTCGGACTCACGGGTGCCGTAGTAGCCATAGGCCGTGATGGTGGCGTCGAAGTGGACGTTGTGCTCCCGGAAGTGCCGGGTAATCCGGTCGAAGGCCGCCTCGTCGGGGGTCGCCGTGGGGAGCGACTCGTACGCCGAGGCGGTGTCCGGCAGCTGAGCGCCGCCCAGGAAGTGCTCGATGCGGTCGATGCCCATGTCGATCGCCGTCCGGGGATTTACGCTCTGGCCGTACCCGGAGCCGAGGTGGCCCGTCACCGTGGCATCGTGACGGTGCGCCTGATCGATGAGGGCCCGGAGAAGATCGGCCTGCATCCGCTTCGCCTTGAAGTGCTCCACTCCGCGGGCCGCCCACTGGTCGACCTCGCGGCGGATGCTGGCGGGCGTCCGGGTCGTGTCCCACCCCGGTCGTGCCTTGCCAAAGTAAGGACCGGACGTGAGAAGACGGGGCCCGATTCGGTCGCCGCGGTCGATGGCCCGGCGGAGACGCCGCATCGTATCGGGCTGCATCTCACCGGCGGTGAACGTGGTGGTGGCCCCGCTGGCGAGATAGAGCAGGGGATAGCCGTCCGTCTCCTCCACCCGCCCCGCGTCGAAGAAGTCGACCGCGTAGTGCGCATGCAGGTCGACGAAGCCCGGCAGGATGACGTGCTCGTCGTCGAGACGTACGACGCGGGCGCCGGTCGTGTCGAGATCCATGGGGCCCCGGATCCACGATTTTGCCGGCCCGGACGACGAGTCCCGGGTTCTCGGTCAGCGTCGTGTCCGTGGCGTCGAAGAGGCGCCCGCCGCGGAGGACGGTGGTGGGCTGGGCAACGACTGTGTCTGCCCCCACAGCGGCAAGGGTGAACGCGAGGAGCAGGGCGACCGGCCAGAATCGGAGGCGCATGGCGAGGGGCGTGTGGGAAAAGAAACGCGAGCGGTGCCCGCAAGCTACGAGAGAATTGCTCCCACAGTCAACGTTTCCCAACCAGGTCGTCCAGCGCGGCGTCAATCTGCTCGAGGCACCACCGGTAGTCGGCGAGCGACCCGCCGTAGGGATCGGAGATCGCCCAGGTGATCAGCCGGTCGGCCTCCACGTCGTGCTCGGCCTGAAGCCGGCGCGTCACCCGCGGACTCATCGCGACAATCCGGTCCGCGCCCGACAGGTCCACGTCGTCCGCGTCGCGGGGCTCATGGTCCCGGAGCGAGAGGCCGCGAGCATCACGAAGCGCCCGGACAGCGTTGGGGGCCGCGCCGTCGCCCATCTCGGCGGCTACTCCAGCACTTGTCGCCGCTACGCCCCGGGCCTTGGCCAGGGCCTCCGCCATCGGACTGCGGCAGGTATTGCCGGTGCAGACGAAGAGAAATTGTGTACTCATCGGGACCAACAGTTGTGTCGAAAGCTGCATTTGAGCCTTCCTCTCCGGGAACGCCTCTTTCGCCAACTGCTTATCTGGGGTGTCGATCCCGGAGCGCCCCTACAATTCGTGTCCTGGCGTCTGGCTACCTATCACTTTATATCTGCCCCGACTCCGAAGCTCCAAAATTCCCGATAAAGGTACGTCATTCTGAACTCGACTCAGGATCTCTCCGAACGCAGCGGTGCTGTTCCCAGAAAGATCCCGCATCGGTGTGCGGGATGACGAGTTAAGGGATTTTTGGGAGCGTCTTCGACTCAAAGTGGTAGGTAGCTAATCCTGGCGTCAAGACCTCCGTCCCCCGACATGCACACGCCCGATCGGGCTCTTCTTGTGATCGCAGCCCTTCTCCTGTTTGCGGGCTGCTCAGACACCTTGAGACTCGCCGGTCCCGGTGCCAACGAGCCCCCAGACGACTCGGACGATGACGGGACCACGGTGCAGTTCGACAGCGAAGCCCCGCCGGGCGACTCCGCCCGCTCCTTCCTGACCGATCAGCGGTTCGCCGTTCTAAGAGTCTGTTTTGATTTTGGGTCGGATCGCGAGAGCGAGAATTGACGGAGCGAAAATCGCACCCTGAGTCGACTACATGGAGGGCTGCGAGCCGACCGCCGAGGCGCTGACGGCTCAAGACGGTGCTGGACAAGCACCTGAGTGGGTCTGAGCATTCATTTCTCTTCTCCAATGTAGATCCCGGCGGCGGGTCAAGGCCCCTACTCCACCAGTGAGGTGCGAAGCTTGGAAGACGACCACCGCGACCACTGCACCCGCGCCGAGAGCGAAATCCTCTGTGCCCATTTTCTCATCGTTGACGGCGAGTACTCCAGCGAAAACGTGGTGGGCATCACCCACTACGAGTCTATGGCGTTCTTCGACGAGACGATCAACGACATTTCGGGTGGTCGGAACCTCGCTGCTACCGTCCCTCCGTTCAGGACCGTCCGCCCCAGTTGAAAGAGCGCGTCTCCTGCGTAGAGCTACGCAGAACGCAAGCGGGGTCAGGATGAGGGCCGCATTTCCCATCGCGAATGCGATAGGGCGGCCGTCGATCATCAGATAGACTGTCGCCATGAGGAGCGAGACCGAAAGCGCGGTCGCGAGGACAAAGTCGACGCGGGTAGGCAGTGAAAATACTGCGGTGGCCCTTCCTTCCAGCAAAAATCCCAGGACGAGAGGTGCGAATCTGGGGACGTGAAACGACTCCGTTTCTCCGGTCGCGCTCCAAAATACGCAAGCCCCCGTTGACCGGAGGCGTACGTGAGAGACTGGTGGGCCCTCCTGGATTTGAACCAGGGACCTCTCGCGTGTGAGGCGAGCGCTCTAAACCGCTGAGCTAAGAGCCCATGTCGAATGTGCAATCTCCTAACGGGGCCGGACGGTCCATGTTCGGCGCCCCCGTTCAGCCGGTGCAAACTCGCTTTCCCGAGCACCCTCAACGCTCCCCAACGGTCGAAATCATCGATCGGGAGCCGATCGTGTCCGCCCCCGTTTCCGGGACCGTTGCGGATCGGAGGAGGGGCTCGTCCGTCGAGAGCGATGGGGTTTGCGAGCGACGAGGGAGCGCGGACCGCTCCGACCGGCGGGGGGGAACTTCGTCCCGGACTGACTCTTGAGACGGTGCCTGCCCCTCCACAGTCGAGACAGTCGGCGACGGGGAGAGCGTGTTCGGCTCCACGAGCATCGCCCCGGCCAAAAACCCGACGGCAAGGGCGACGGCAATGGACGAGAGGATGCCCAAGGCCGCGGCGGATTGCCCCCCCGTCTCCTCCGGAAGCAGGGTGGGGGACTGAGGCAGATCTTCCTCCTCTTCCCGGAACACCTCCGGCGGCGGATTCACCGCGGGACGGTCTGGCGGGTCGCACCCACAGAGGAGATCCCGCGTCTGGCGGAGGCGCTTCACGTGCGCCTTCAACTCAGGATTGGCCTCCACGTACTGCTCAAAGACGGCCTCGACCGATGGGTCCATCGTGCCGTCCACGTACTCACAGAGCCACTCATCGAGCCATTCATAAGACGGGGTCCCATCGTTGGGGACGTTCCCGTCGAAGGGTCGTTTCGGGGGCTGCATGGGACAGCGGGGAGCCGAGTGTGTGTTCTACAACGTCGTCTTCTACAGCATCGTCGTGGTGGGCGGCCGTTCCGCCAAACGGCCTCCGAACGCGTCTCGGCCACGGGGAACACTACAGAGGCGCGACACCTCCTTTGTGCTGCTCCAGTTGGTTTCCGAGTGCATTCGGAAAGGGTACCTGCGATACCTATTCGAGTGCGCGCTTCTTGTTTCTGTGAATTCCGGCCTCGACCGAGAGCCCCGTGCACGTAGGTGAGGAGCGCCCCGAGGCGGCTTGCTACGCAACGGCGGGACGAGCCTCGGGCGGCAGCAATCGACGCACCAGAAGCGTCATCACGAGGGACGCATCCCGGGCCGCCCCGCCCTTCAACTCGTAGTCCGCCGCCACGAGCGCCGAATAGGCGTCGGCAATCGCGGCTCGGTCGTAGCGCTGCGCGGCGTGCTTGTATTCCTCGACAAAGTACGGGCTGACGCCGATGTAGCCGGCGAGCTCGTACTTGTTTTCACGCAGGGCGCCGGGCTTCTGCAGCTTCCACAGCTTGTCGAAATATCCGTTGAGCACGGCCACCATCATGATGGCCTCGCTGCGCGGGTTGGAGGCCTGCTGGAGGATGCGGTCGGCGATGCGATGGGCGTCGGCGTGGCGCCCTTCGCCGAGGGCCGCCTGTAGCTCGAAGACGTTGAACTCGCGGGTCTGTCCGCTGGCGGCAAGCACGTCGTCGGCTGTGAGGCGCGTGCGCTCTCCGGCAAACGTCACGAGCTTCTCAATCTCGCTGGCGGCCCGCTGCAGGTCGGTCCCCACGTAGTCGGCAAGCATCTGAATGGCCTTCGGCTCAATCTCGTAGCCCTGCCCCTGCACGTAGTCCTGAATCCACTCGGGCATCTCGTTGTCGTAGAGGGAGCGGAACTGGGACCACGTGGCGTGTTCCTTGAGGGCGCGGTACGGATGGGCGCTCAGGTTGGGCTTGGTGGTGCAGGTGAGCAGGACGATGGACTGCGGATTGGGCTGCACGGCGTAGTCTTTGAACTGACGGTTGTTCTCCAGCTTCTCGAACTCGCGCACGATCACGACCCGCTTCGGCGCCCCCGCCGGAAAGCCTTGGCACAACCCGATGACCTCCGAGGCCTCCGCCTCCGACCCGTACACCAC
>PXSX01000136.1:10466-15382 GCA_003022655.1 Bacteroidetes bacterium QH_1_64_81
CCGTGGAGGCGGTAGCCGAGGTCGCGGAGGCGCTGAAAGTCGTCTTGCGTCATGCGATAGACCAGCCCGAAGAGGCTGAGTGTCTCCCCCTCCAGCGTGGCGGTGCGGTGCCAGGCGTCGAGGGGCAGGGCCGCCAGCCGGGCGGTGAGTTCGCGCCGGGTCTCCTTCAGTCGATCGAGGATGGCACCGATCTCGCGCTCGTTCCAGCCGGACTCCCGGACCTCGGCCTTGATGTCCACCGGATCCAGCGTAGGCTCGTCCTCGTCAACGACCCGCTCGACTCGGGTCCGGCGCACCTCCGCGTCGAGCGTAGCGATGGCGCCGTAAAGCTCCTTCATGGTGAGCGCGTCCGGCTTCGGCTGCCCCGCCAGAATCTCGTCGGGCAGACTGTCCACGACTGTGCTCAGCGCCGTCACCTCGTCGACGAGGTAGCCGAACTGGTCCACCAGCGCGTCCCGGAGGGCCTCCGGGTCCTCGGCCTGGGCCTCGGGAATGTCGATCGGTTCTTCCATCCGGGTGTGGGCGTGGTTGCGTGTGGGGGTGTGGGCGTGGTGGCGTATGGACGATTCCCAGCGCAAGGACCACAGTCCCTCAAAGAAGAGACGCATAAACGTCCATACGCACGAACGCCCACACTCACTCGGCGGCGTGCTCGGTCTGCGGCGGGCCTTGTCGCTCGGCCCCCCAGTCCTGGTCGCCCTCCGTGGCCATACGCTCCTCGCGCTCGTGGGTGGTGTCCAATTCGTCCATCCCCTCCTCGGCCAGCCAGTCCAGGAAGTGCTGGTCCTTCACGCTGTGGAGGTTGTTTTCTTTCTTGAAGTCCCACTGCTGCCCGAACTGCTGGTTTTTGTACTGGTCAAGGTATTCGAGCCGGTCCCGGAGCTGCTCGGTGGACCGAAGCAGGTCCTGCAGATCGAAGATGGCCTCGTCGCGGCTCTGGAACGTGAGGTCGTACTCCTTCGACATCACGATGGCCTCTTCGGGACACACCTCCTCGCAGAAGCCGCAGTAGATGCAGCGGAGCATGTTGATCTCGAACCACTCCGGCTCCCGCTCCTTCACGTTTTCCACCTCCTTCGACTGCATGGAGATGGCGAGGGGCGGGCAGGCGCGGGCGCACAGGTTGCACGAGACGCATCGGGGCCGGTCGTCCTCCTCCACGAGTACGGGCCGCCCCCGGTAGCTGTCCGGCGGATACCACTGCTCCTCGGGGTACTCGAACGTGTACGTGGGCTCGTTGGCCATGCGGTCGAACGAGTAGCCGAGCCCCTTGAACAGCTCCGGGAGGTAGAGGCTCTCCCAGAAGTCGAGCTCCCGTTCGTCGTCGTTCTTGGTGTTTTCGGGCGTGCCAGGCATGGGGGGTGAGAGTTGAGGGGTGGAGGGTTGAGGGTTGCGGGATGGGAAAGGAATCCTGTGAGGTATACGCGCTGCGGCGGAAAGGATTCCGTTCTGAATGAATCCGCTCGTCAAGCACCGATCCATTCCCAACTGCGGCTCCTACATTCCAAACCCCAAAATCCGAATTCCAAATTCAGTTCATTCGTGGGTCGTCGGGGAAGTTGGCGAGGACGGCGTACTCCCCGCCCATGCGCCGCAGGATGGTGCGCCAGAGCTGGTCGGGGTTGGTGTCGAAGACGAGATCGGCGGCGCCGGGGGCCGGGATCCAGGCCTCTTCGTCGAGCTCCGCGTCGAGTTGGCCGGGGCCCCACCCTGCGTAGCCAAGGAAGAACCGCAGGTTTTCGGGCGCGGCGTCGCCTCCCTTCGCGATTTGTTGTATCACGTCGAAGTCCCCGCCCCAGGTGATGTCGTTGCCCAGGGACACACCGCCTGGAATTTCGTTGGGGCGGGTGTGAAGGAAGTGGAGGGTTTCGCGCTGGACGGGCCCGCCCATGTACAGCGGCGGGTCGTATGTCACGTAGTCGTCAAGCACGTCGCCCAGGCTCACGTCCAGCTCACGATTGAGGATGAGCCCGAAGGTGCCCTCCCGATCATTGTACTCGCAGAGCAGCACCACAGACCGGCGGAAGTTTGGGTCTTGCATCATCGGCGCCGAGATGAGGAAGGTGCCGGGAGCAAGGTCGATCTCAGAGTCGGGCATGGAAACGGGCACTGATTGGGGGACGAACCAACGTATCGCGCACGTTCGATACTGAGCAACGTGCTACTGACAACCCCGGGCTTGTGGTTCGAGCGGTCCCCGGTAACACTTGACCTCCGCATTCCTTCACGGCCATCCCTCTCTCCTCTATACGTCCCCGAGGAACCGCCGCGTCCACACTTCGATCTCGTCGACCCCGAGCCCCCACGCCGCCCCGAGGTAGATGGCCGCGTAGCCCGCCACCACGAGCGGCGCGACGAGAAGCATATTCCACGCCGGAAGCCCCCACCACACCGCCGCCGCCGGACCGAGGGCCGCGAGGGCGAGTCCCGTCATGCGGCCCACCGCTCCCCACGGAATTCGCGCGTCGGGGAGCGGGACCCGGAGCCACCACCGCAGCGCGAGCACCTCTCCCCACGCCCCCACGGTGGCGCCGAGGCTCAGTCCGAGCGCCCCGAGGAAGAGCGGATCGCCGCCCATCGGCCCCGCGACCTCCGCCAGGGGAATCGTATCGAGCCAAAACATGGCCGGCACGGCCACGACCGTCGACACCGTGACCCGGAGGACGGCAATCCAGGCCGGCGTCTTCGTGTCGCCGATCGCGTAGAACGCGTTTTGGAGGAGGCGCGAAAAGGTCGTCGCCAGGATGCCGAGGCTGTAGCCCCCGAGCACGATCGTCACGAGCCAGGTGCTCGCCGCCTGAAACTGCCCGGTCCGGAAGAGCGCGCCTACCAGCAGGACGCCGAACGCGAGGTAGCCCACCACGGTCGGCACCGTGAGGAACGCGATCTGCCGCAGCGAGCGGCGGAGACGCGCCGAGAACGCCGCGACCTTTTCTTCGGTCAGCCGCGAGAGCTCCGGCAGCTCCGAGGCCGCCACCGACATCCCGAAGAGGCTGATGGGCAGCATGTAGAGCAACTGGGCGTAGCGCAGCGCGCTGAGGGCCCCCACCGCCAGCCACGAGGCGAGGAAGAGGTCGAGGTACGCCGAAAGTTGCGCCACCCCTCGGCTCGCCACCACGGGCCCGAAGGCATTGAGCGCCTCGCGCACCCCCTCCACGCGCGTCGACACCGAAAACTGGAAGCCCTCCATCTGCCGCACCACGAACGGCAATTGCACGCCAAACTGGAGCAGCCCGCCGCCGAAGGCGCCCGCGCAGGCGATCAGGAGGAGGCGCGTGAGGGCGTCGCTTGACAGGGCCGCCGGCGCGCCGGGCGTGCCCGCCAGGGCGTAGCCCCCGCCGAAGAGAGTGGCGATGATGGCCGCGTTCCACAACGCCGGCGCCACGTAGGGGACGAAGAACTGCCGGTGGCTGTTGAGGACCCCTAGCGCCCATGCCGAGAGGACCAGCACCCCGGCCATGGGGAAGATGATGCGCACGGCCCGCACCGCCAGGTCGAACCGGTTGAGCGGCAGGTCGCCCGCCGCCACGCGCGCCGCGTCGTCCAGAAAGCCCGGCGCAAGGACCGTCACGATGGGCTCGGCAAACACCACCCCGAGCAGTGTCACGCCGCCCGCCGCGGCCAGCAGGAGCCCAAAGATGGCCCCGGCGAAGCGGGCCGCAGCCTCGTGTCGCTCCTCCTCGATTAGGCGGCTGTAGATGGGAATGAACGCCGCTGAGATCGTCCCCTCCCCCAGCAGGTTCTGCAGCAGGTTGGGCGACTTGAAGGCCACCTGGAACACGTCCGCATGCGCCCCCACTCCGAAGAAGTAGGCCACCGTGCGCTCCCGCAGCAGTCCAAGGATCCGACTCAGCAGAATCCCTCCGGCCACCGATCCCGCCGCACTCTCCCCCTCGGCCTCCGATTCGCTCTCCGCCGACGACACCACCTCTGCCTCATCAGCCATTGCCTCACCTCGCCGAATCAGACTCGTACCAATGCTCCCGTTCCCTCCCTGTCCAATCTGAACCCTTCCTTCAATGCCCCATCTTCAGCTTTCAACCTTCAACTTTCAACCCCCCAGCCATCTACCACAGCCGATCGACGACGAGGTGACTCAGATACCCCACCACCGCCGCCCCGTAGAACGGCAGTCCCACGAGCGGGCGCCCTGACACGTGCAGGTACGGCAGGATGAGCAGTGGCGAGGGCACCAGCACCATCGCCCACCACGTGTGCGTCCAGCCCCGATGCTGGCTGAGCACCAGCAGCACCGCCACGAGGCCCAGATAGGCCGCGGCCCGAAACTGCTCCGTCACGACCAGAAACAGGTCCGCGACGAAAAAGATCGAGTAGAAGAGGTCCTGCCCTTTCGAATCGGTGTCCACGTCCGGCCAGAGGCCAAACAGTAGCGACAGCGCGAGCAGCATCAGCGGATAGCCGACCTGCTCCAGTGCCGTAAACTGCCGGTAGGCCGCGTCGATGGAGAACGCGTATATGAGGGCCGCCAGGTACCCGAGTCCAAACATCGTCGCGCCGGCAATGTGGCCTTTGTAGCCTGCCATCGGGTCAGTGGCGAATGTCGATTGTGTCGAGGGGCGAAGAGAGAGGCGAAAGGTGTTCAGAAGAACCTGCGTGCCCCCGCCGATCCTCGACTCTCGCTCTTCAGTCCCTCGGAGAGCAGAAATCCTGCCTAAAATCGTCTTCCTCGACCATGCATTTACGCAACACGAAATACGCAATACCCTCGCGCATCACTCCTCACGCCTTACGAGAAACCGCACCGCCAGCCGATACCCCGCCGCCCCGAACCCGCTCATCTGCCCCACGCAGGCCGGAGCGATCCGCGACGTGCGCCGGAAGTCCTCGCGGGCGTGGACATTGGAGAGGTGCACCTCCACCACCGGCGGATCGACGGCGGCCACGGCGTCGCGCAG
>PXSX01000137.1 GCA_003022655.1 Bacteroidetes bacterium QH_1_64_81
GTCCACCGATCTTGCTGAGATTGAGACCTTCGTCCCGGCGGCGGCCGTGGAGGGACTCAATCCACAGGGCACGCTGGATCTGGAAGGCACGGTCTCTGGACCGTTGTCCGGCGAGGCAGATCCCGCGAAGACGCTCTCCGTCACGGCCACGGGACGGCTCGCGAAGGGAGGGATCGACTACGACGGGAAGGCCCTGCTCCGCAACCTCTCTGCGAATCTTCAACTCGCGGACACGTCTGTAACGGCGCAGGGCATCGACGGTCAATTGGTCGGCAACTCACTGTCCGGACGCGTGATGGTGCGCGATCCATTGAGCAATCCACAGGTGGATGGGCAGCTTGCCGGTACGGCAGAGTTGGCCCCGCTCCTGACGCTTGCACGCGACAGCTCGGGTGCTGAATCGGTTCGGGGGAGGGCCGACTTCGACGTGGGCTTCATCGGTCCCCTCGATGTCCCCAATGCCATCCGGCCCGATGGGCGCGTCCACCTTACTGACGTGCAGGTACCCTACGAATCGTTCCGGCACCCGATCAAGATCCCCGACGCGACCGTCCAGCTTACCGGCACGGGGCTCTCCATGGACCGCTTCACCGTCCGTTCGGGACAGCAGACCGTGGCGCTGCAAACGACGGTGCGGGATCTCTTCCCGATCTCGAAAGGCCTCGCGGAAACCAATCCGGCCCTGTCGGCCACCGTCACGCTCACGTCCGACCGCCTCGATCTCGTCGCACTCTATCCGGAGGTTGACACGTCGGAAGCGACCTACTCGCAACTCTTCGCCGCGCGCCTGGCTGGGTCGACCGTAAACGGAGAGCCGCCCGAGGCCCTGGCCGAGAAGCGGTACGGCGAACTGGAACTGCCGACGTACGCCGTAGAGGGCCGCGTCGAGATCGGGACTCTGCTGAACGAGCCCCAGCGCTTCGACGACCTGTCGTTCGACGTTCAGGTGGACGACCGTCGCCTGGCGGTCCGGAACCTGACGGCGTCGACCTACGGGGGCACCCTGGCCGGCACAATGACGCTCGACCAGAGCGGCCGAACCGGCTGACCTTGCGTTTGACGTCGAGCTTCAGGAGGCAAAGGCCGGGGGAGTCCTGACGGACTGGACCCTGCTGGGACAACTCGTCACGGGCACCCTCACCCTCAACGCCGACGGGGAGACCGCGCTTACGAACGGTCTTCTGCCCGAAACGACGACCTTCACGGCGACCGGGCAGTCGATCGTGACCGACGGAGGGCTCGCACTCGACCTCGGACCGGCCGGCGCCCTCGCAGACGCACTGAATTTGCCGACGGGGTCGTTGGAAAAGTTCGAACGCCTCGGCGGGCCCTTTGCCGTTCGGGATGGGCAGTTCCAACTGAAAACGTGGTCGTTCGGGGGATCGCAGTTCGACGGCACCGTGCAAGGCGCACTGGGCCTGGGCGGCAGTATGGACCTTGAGATGACCCTGGATCTTCCTCTTGAGGCGGTCCAAAAATCTAACATCGTGTCACGGCTGGATGGAGACGACGGCCAACTCAGCACCGTGCTCGAGAAGCTCCTGGAGAGCCCTGCCAGCGGTGAGACCGTTTCCGTCACGCTGCGTTTCGGCGGCACGATGCGTGACCCGACGGTGCAGGTGGTTAACCGGGACGCCGTCACGTCAAGAATTGAGTCGCTTGCAGAGGACGCAGGTCTCGATCTCCTTCGTGATCTGTTCGGTGGGGGCGGTGGGGAATGAGGTGTGAGGGGGCATGGGAGAGTCAGGGCCTGGAAGAGCAGGAAGTCGCGGGCTCAAAGGCACGCTCTCTCCCCTCACCATCCCAGAGGAAAATGAACGTGCTCGGGCCACAGGTCGGTGAGGCGGGGACCACGGGCGGCGGGAATGATGTGCTCCGCCAGGAGGCGCAGGATCTGCTCGTTGTGATCGTTGCCGCCACGGGAGCGGTCTTGGAGCGACGAGGTGCACGCGACGACGAGGGCAAGCCGCGGGACGACGAA
>PXSX01000138.1 GCA_003022655.1 Bacteroidetes bacterium QH_1_64_81
GACGGTGCCCGCCGACGGGCCGTCCGTCTCGCCCCATACCCCGATTGCCGAGCTGCTCCCCACCCTGCTGGACGCCGACGGCCCCTTGGCCGTCCGCGACTCGGACGGCTCCCTCCGAGGGGTCGTGAGTCAAGAGGCGGTGATGAAAGAAGTGGTGGAAAACGCCGATGGGGCTCGACGGCGGGAGGCCCGCGCCGGGCGCACCGAGGAAGAGCCGGAAACGGCAGTGGCCTGATCGCCACCGATACTTCTCCTTTGCGTTCTCGCTTCGAACGACGACGCCTGAGCCCCCATGCGACTGGACCTTGGCGATGCCTTTGCCGCCCTCATCGAGTGGCTCCAAAACAACTTCGAGCCCCTATTCGACGCCATCACCATTGCCATCGGGGCGATCATCGAAGGCCTCGAACAGGCCCTCCTCTTCCTCCCGAGCTGGGTGATGATTCTCCTCTTCACCCTGCTGGCGTGGTGGGTGGCATCCCGGGGGGTGGCCGCGTTCTCGCTCATCGGCTTCACGCTTCTGGAAAATGTCGAGTTTACACTCTTCGGCCTAGACGTTGCATTCGGGATGGGCCTCTGGGAGTTGACCATGCAGACGCTTGCTCTCATCGTCACGTCCACGCTTCTCTCGCTCCTGATCGGCATTCCCATCGGCATATGGGCGGCAAAGAACGACGTCGTGGATACGGTCACCCGCCCCATTCTCGACTTCATGCAGACGATGCCGGCGTTCGTGTACCTGATCCCGGCCGTCGTTCTCTTCAGCCTCGGCGAGGTCCCCGGCGTCATCGCCACCTTCATCTTTGCCACCCCACCCTGCGTGCGTCTCACAAACCTCGGCATCCGGCAGGTGTCGGAGGAGGCCGTCGAGGCGGCCCAGTCTTTCGGGTCCACGCCCCGCCAGCTCCTCTTTAAGGTGGAACTCCCGATGGCGCTCCCCACCATTCTCGCGGGGATCAATCAGACAGTGCTCCTCGCACTCTCGATGGTCGTAATTGCGGCCCTCATTGGTGCGGGCGGGCTTGGCGAGCCGGTCGTCGAGGGCATCCAACAGCTGCGCATCGGCATCGGCTTTGAAGGCGGGCTGGCCATCGTCATCCTGGCTATCTTCCTGGACCGCGTCACGCAGGCCATTGGGGAGAAAGCGGGAACGACCACGCAGGCCGCCACGGGCTAATCGATCCGCTTTTTGGCATTTGGATTCTAGTACAGCGTCAGGGCTCATTTTGAGGACGAGCATCCTTCCCCTTACCTCCCGCCGTGATGCGTGAAGACGTGAGAACCTGTTTGGTGGATGGATCCGATGTCGAGACACAGTGGTCGACGTGCACGAACGGCGCTCAAAAGAGCCCTGTAGCGGCGCTACCGGGCGAGTGTAGAAGCCGTTCTGCACGAGATCCACGAAGTCGCAGACCGTAGACAGTCCGCCAAACAGGTTCTGATACGTAAGAAAAACGGCGTCTCACGGCTCACACTTCACGCATCACTTCTCACACACTGCACTCTGACTCACGCAGCACGCCCTCCTTCTCGTTCGGAAAGTTATGGTTGACGAAGTACTAGCGGTCATCCCTCTTTGTGGGGGGCTGCGGTGCCCTGCGCTCGCAACCAAGAGGCGCGGCTTCTCCCCTCCGAACCGAGCATGAATATTCCCACCCCGCGCCGCAATCCGTGCGACGCGAACAATCGCGTTGGCATCGGGAAGCGCAGAAAATAGCCCCGAGAGCCCCG
>PXSX01000139.1 GCA_003022655.1 Bacteroidetes bacterium QH_1_64_81
TTCGAGATACTCTTCCACCGAGATCGGTTCGTCGTTGACCACTCGCCCCTCAAGCGCGGAGGGCACAGCCGGTTTGGTCGCAGTCGCCATGAGACTGAAGGCTGGACGTTAAGAATCCGAGTTTGAGACACGAACGGGCGTCACCCGCACACCGTTCGCCGTGAGGCGGAGGGTGTCCCCCGCGGTGCGCAGCGTCCCCGCCGCGACGGCAAAGCCCTGCGCATCGTTCGGTACCTGCCAGGCACAGTCGCCAGCCTCGGACCGGGATGCCGCCACGACGAGTGGGGCCGCGTCGATGGCCAGCTGCACCTCGCAGCCGCCCGCCCGGATGGCGGTGATGCGGCCGTCAATCGTTACCCTGTGGCCGAGGTACAGGCTGTCCTCCGCCGCCACAGCGGGAGCCGGAACGGCCTCGGTCGCATCGACGGCCGCGCCGTAGTTCTTTTCCACCTTCGTGGGGTCTCCGCCCCCCCTGCACCCCCCCATCAGGAGCCCCAGCACGCAAAAGAAGGAAATGAGAACATGGGAGAGAACTCTCATACAACTTTCGGGTCGGTCGTTTCGTCCACCCGAGCCAGGAGAGCATATAGCTGCTCTGCTTTTCCCTCTTCGACAAGCTTGTAGACGGCAAGGAGGATCGGAGGCACCAGGGGAAGGAGCTCAAATCCCACGAGGGACCGTGGGAGGGTCCATCCGACGTCGGCCCCAGCGAGCAACAGTGTTACCAAGCCGGCCACGACCCCGAGAAAAACTCGGAGGATCCGCTGCGATCGACGAAGCGTTTTGAGGCGTTCCTCCACGACAGACGGCGGATACGGCTCGTCGGCAGCGGTGCGTTGCTCATACGACAACGTGTCTCGCTCCCCGAGTTCGTCGAGCGCGTCTACAACCACCTGACGGGCGGGATCTGCCGACATGGCGAAGAAATCGGCTTGTCCTCATCCAACGTGAACAAAGGCCCCTACTCCGTCGCCGCCACGGCCGACTTGGGCCCGGCGGAGACCTCTGTGCTCACCGGGTGGACGGACGCCTGGCACTTCGCTTCGAAGTCCTCGCGGAACCGCTGCACGGTGTAGCGCACGGGCCACGACGCCGCGTCGGCGAAGGCGCAGATGGT
>PXSX01000140.1 GCA_003022655.1 Bacteroidetes bacterium QH_1_64_81
CCGGTTTGGTAGGCCGCCCGGGCCCCACCCCCTCCGAGCACGAGTCCCGTGGAGTTGCCGTCGGAAGACCCAGGCTCCGAATTTGTTGGCCCGTCGCTCATTGATCGCCGATGTGTGAGAACATTCGTAGATAGAGACTTGCCTTCTGCACCCGGACGGCCTCCGCCCCGAACGCGTTCGGAATCGAGAGTGGGCGAGAGGGCAGAAGGAGAGCGCAGGAGCCGAGTCCGCCTATGCCCTTCGCTCCCACACTCCCATTCTCCCACTCCCCTACATTCAAGACGTATGCCAGCGGTGCTTCTGCAGGATCTCTGAATCTCGCGCCCGCTTCATCACTGCGCCGCACTTCTCGCAGTAGAAGACGACCTCCTTCACAGGAGCGGAGATGCCGAGCATGAAGTAAAATCCAGCGTTCCACCCATACTGCGGCTCCGCCGCCACGCGCGGATGCGCGAGGTCGTGGCCACACGCGCAGGAGACACTGTCAATGCGTTCGGCAAGCACCTCCTTTGCGCTCGTTGTCGACGCGGAGGCCACCGCGACGCCCCTGTCGCTGACCGGTTCACCGGCCGGCCTGCGCTCAAAGTCCTCGTCGCGCCACCACTTGTCCGGCTCCCCTTCCCGAAGCTCCGGTTCCTGCTCAAACACGTACCGGTCGGCTGCCCACTCGCCCGGGCCGAACACGAACACAACCACGAGGAGAAAGAGAACGAGGGCCGAGAACTCGAAGGATTGATTGGCCGACAGGAGTCCCTGCTCGAGGTGCACCAGAAATACTGCCCCGGTGAGGACGGGAATCTGTATGAGCGACGCAAGGCGGGTAAGCAGTCCGGCGGCCAGCATGAGCCCCCCGAGCAGATGGGCAAACGTCACGTAGTGGGCCAGCGCGGCTGAGGCAAGGGAGAACTCAGACAGGTCCACCAGTACCTCTACGCCTCGACTCTCGTATGCGAAAAGCACGCCTCGCACAAAGAGTCCGATGCCGAGGTAGATCCGAACCAGATCGAGGGCGACGACCCGGTGCTCTTGAATCCAGTCCACGAGGGTACGGTAGCGAGACATAAACGGGATTGAATCGGCCTGCGGGGGGAATGAGGAGACACGACTGGGAGGCTAC
>PXSX01000141.1 GCA_003022655.1 Bacteroidetes bacterium QH_1_64_81
CGAAATACGCAATACGTCCTATTCCCCGTCGACCACCGTCCAGTACAGCTCCACGCTTTTCCGGCGCAAGTCGTCGAGCGACCCGTCGTTTTCGATGACATAGTCGGCCCGCTCGCGGAGCTCATCCTGCGGCAACTGGTGCTGTATGCGGGCTCGCACCTGATCCGGCGTCACGTCGTCGCGCGCCGTCACCCAGTCGATGCGATCCGCGTCCGGCGCCACCACGGCGGCCGTCGCGTCGACGTGCTCGTCGCCGCCCGCCTCGAAGAGAAGCGCTGCTTCGTGGACGAGCAGCGAGACCTCCGCGTCCGCCGCCCGTGCCTTTGCGGCCTCGAACGCCTCGAAGACGTGTGGATGGACGATGGCGTTGAGGCGGTCGAGCTGCTCCGCGTCGCCGAACACCCGGTCGGCCAGGTAGGCGCGGTCGAGCGCTCCCTCCTCGTCGTAGGCCGCCTCGCCGAAGGCGTCGACGATCGCGGCCTGTACGTCGGGATCCTCCCGCATGAGCCGCTTTGCCTCGATATCGGCGTAGAAGACACGGGCCCCCTGCTCTTCCAAAAAGCCGCAGACGGTCGTCTTGCCGCTCCCGATGCCCCCGGTGACGCCAAGGGTTCTCACGAGTGTGGAACGTGGAATTTGGAGTTTGGAATGACGTTAGAAATGAAGAGTCTGTGTGTCTATCTTCCCCATTCCCACTCCCGAATGTCTACAGGCGCATGTCAGAACTACGCCCTCGAACGAAGCGATTTGCCGTCGCCATCTTTCGGTTCTGCGATGCATTACCGGAGGGGCCCTCGGTCCGTGTCATCCGTCGTCAACTCATGCGCTCGGCCTCGTCGATTGGGGCCAATTACCGAGCTGCCTGCCACGCTCGTTCCCGGGCCGAGTTTCTGTCGAAGATGTCGGTCGCGGAAGAGGAGGCCGACGAGACGGAGTACTGGCTCGAACTGCTCGATGAGCTCGACCACGCCCCTGAAGTACCACTGAGCAAGCTCCGAGACGAAGCCCACCAGATCACGTCAATGATCATCGCCTCCATCAAAACAGCCCGGAAGGAGCAGTAGCCTTCCTCATTCCCCACTCCAAATTCCACACTCGCCATCATCCGGGCGGCCAGTCCATGCGGCGCCCGCCGAGGAGGTGGAGGTGGAGGTGCCACACCGACTGGCCGCCATCGTCGCCGCAGTTGATGACCGTGCGGTAGCCGTCGCGCAGCCCCTCTTCCTGCGCCAACTCGCGCGCCACGATGAACAAGTGCCCGACGAGGTCCTTGTCCTCCGGATCCACGTCGTCGAGCGACGGGATGGGCTTGCGGGGCACGACGAGGATGTGGATTGGCGCCTGCGGGTTGATGTCTCGGAACGCCACGCACCGGTCGTCCTCGTGGAGAATGTCGGCGTCGACCTCCCGGTCGATGATCTTCTGAAAAATCGTTTTCTCGGACATGGGGCAATTCCACAGTCCGTGCAAAGAATCGAGCGAACGGCCGCACTCGCGGGCGACCTCATCCTGACCCTTAATATACCGGAAACAGAGAACGAATCACAAGGGCTTTTCGGCGATGGAATGCGGGTCGGTTGGTGGATCCGGTCGCCCTCGCGTGCATCTCCTCCTGATTTCATGTTGCACAGCCCAAAAAGCGCATGGGGGGCCAAGAAAGGCTCGTGTCGCACACTCCTCCAACGAGCGCGATACATGTGCGAACTGCCGGGCAACTCTGAAACAGAGGGGCAATTTGAACAACATAGTTC
>PXSX01000142.1 GCA_003022655.1 Bacteroidetes bacterium QH_1_64_81
AGGGCTTCAATCTGGATCGGGACCGCCGCGCGCCCCCTCTGCCCCGAACGGATGCGCGCAGCGTCCTCCTAAAGCTCAATTACACGTTCAAAATGTAGTACAACCTCAAGGCTCATTTTGAGGACGAGCATCTTTCTCGTTACTTTCGTTCCGCCGTGACGCGTGAAGACGAGAGAACCGGCATCTCACGGCTCCCGCTCCACACATCACTTCTCATGCTGTACTCTGGCTCACGCAGCACGTCCTCTTCTTCGTTTGAAAAATTACGGTTGACGAAGTAGTAAGAGGCCTGCGGGGCGTCGGAGGGGGGCGAAGGGACTACGGCCGGTCAAGGGTCTTCAGACGTGTCCCGATCTCGTCCGCCAGCACGTCGAGGGAGGTGCTGAGATTCGAGGCAAGGGCCTGATAGTCATCCACGGGCCAGCCGGTCTCCTGGTGCCGCGTGAACTCACGAGCCAGGATCGTGTCGTCCCGCGAGCTGAGGATGGTCCACTGCACGACCATCCGGGAATGGCCTTCGGAAGCAGAGGCATCCTCCTCTGCCTCCGGGCGGGGCCCGACCCCTTCGAAGCTCAGGACGTGAAGCTGCACGAGGTAGTCGAACGTCACCCCTTTCGGCCAGGGAACGAGCTCTGCCGACTGGATGCCCGGTTGATCCCCTAGAGCGAGGGCCACGGTGCGGCCGATGCTCTGGTTCAAATCTTCCCCCCACCGATGAAACTCGGCGAACTGAATCCGAGTCGGTCCGCGCCGAGTCACCATGCGTCTCGAATCGAGGTACGAGGCCAGACGAGGTTGGCGCAGGCCCACCTTCAGGCCGGTCGTGTCCGTCGACGACGCGCTCTGGGCGGATCTGTCGAGGAGGTAGTAGGTGGCGTCGCTCCTCTGGGGGTCCAAGAGCTGCACGCAGCCGACGATCGACACGGCGATCAGTCCGACGGCGAGGGCGCAGAGCCCAAGCGGGCGTGGGCGGAATGAGACGGAGGAGAAATCAGCCATGCGATTACTGCTGGTTCGAGGGGGGCGGCTCTTCGCGGCCCTGGATGAACATGCTCGGATTTCGCTCCAGCGACTGAATGAGCACGCGGAGGGCCTCGGTGGCGTCCGACAGATTCGAGAGGGCCTCCTGCATCTGGTACCCGATGCCGGAGTCGGTAGAGATGGTCTGATTCATCTCCTTCATCGTGCTGCGCATTCGCTGCAGGGTGGCCCGGAGCTCCTTGCTGGTTCGTTTGAGCTCGTCGGCCGTCGGGTCGACGCCCTCGTTGAGCCGCTGAATGAGCGTCTGGGCGTCACTGATCGTTGTGCGGAGTTGATCGGTGGCCTTGGGCACGTCCCGCAGCGCGGCGCGCACCTCTTCCGACTCAACGACCTCCTGCACCGACTCGATCGTGGCGAGGACCTCCTGGTTGATTTGCTCTGCGTCGAGCTGTTCCAGCTTATCGTTGGCGTTGATGAGGAAGGAGACCAGGTTTTCGTTGATCTGGGTCACGTCGAACTGGCGCAGGTCCGTCATGAGACCGGAGGCCCCCTCCCCGAGCTTGGCCAGGGGCGAAAGCTCGGTCGGAATCTGGAGGTGGGGAGACCCCCTCTCAGCGTACGCCACTGAGTCCGCATCCGACACGTAGGTGAGCTCCACGTACAGCTTGCCGGTTACGACGCTCTCGAGCTGCAATTGGGCCCGGAGTCCATTCTCGATCTGGTCGCGCAGCAGGGAGGGATCGTCCAAATCGAGACGGGCGCCCGTCGTGTCCGTCACGGGGTCGAGGTTGATGGCGTACTTCACCGGTACCTGAAACGTCTCGGCTTCAAGGTCCACGCGCAGCTTGATGTCGGTAACCTCCCCGATGGGCACACCCTTGAATTTGACGGGGGCGCCCACGTCGAGCCCATTTACGGACTCCCCGAAGTAGCTGATGAAGGTCGTCCGCCGCTCGAAAAAGTGCCCGGAGCCAAGGACCGCCACACCGGCGATGGCGAGCGCAATGGCCCCAAGGACAAAAAGGCCGATGAGGGTCGGATTGGCGCGTTTGCTCATGGGAAGAATCGCTGGAATGAGCAGGCGGTCCGGTCCCGACTCGGCGCTACTGTTCGGCGTCGGGAGACCGGGTCAAAAATTGATACACGCGTTGATTGGGTGGGTTGCGTCGGAGGGCCTTGGGGGGCCCGAGGGCCGTCATGGTTTTGGTCTCGATGTTGAGGTAGAGCGCGCGATCAGCGATCGTAAAAATGCTCTCCAGGTCGTGGCTCACCACCACGATGGTCGTGTCGAGGCTGTCGCGCAGCTGCAGAATGAGGTCGTCGAGGCGCCGGGCACTGATGGGGTCGAGACCGGAGGTGGGCTCGTCGAAAAACAGCACGTCGGGATCGAGCGCCGTGGCGCGGGCGAGGGCAGCCCGCTTCTGCATTCCCCCGCTAATCTCGTGTGGGTAGAACGATTCGAAGCCCCGCAGCCCCACGAGGGCGAGCTTGAGCGCCGCGATGCGCTCGATGTCCGCGTCCGAGAGCGAGGTGTGCTCGTTGAGGGGCAGCGCCACGTTCTCGGCGAGGGTCATGGTGCTCCAGAGAGCGTCTGACTGGTAGAGCACGCCCATGTCGCGCAGCATGGCCGCCCGCTCCGCCTCGGACAGGGACCAGAGGTCGCGCCCGCGCACCCGAACAGTGCCTTCGGCGGGCCTCATGAGGCCGATGAGGTGCTTGAGGAGGGTACTCTTGCCCGATCCACTCCCTCCCATGATCACGAAAATCTCGCCCGATTGGATGTCGAAGGTCAGATCCCGCATCACGACGAAGGACCCGAAGGCGAGAACGAGGTCCTCCGCCGCGAGGATCGGGACGTCGGCGTCGGTCGGCATGGCGGCTTGGGAAGGAAGTATGGACGTACGGATGTGTGGACGGAGAGACGCGTGGACATCCTTTCTCCCGTGCGTCGATCCTTTTCTCCGCTCACTCCCGTCAGACTTGAAAAACGGCGGCGGCCCAATCGACGATGGCGTTGGCGAGGACGATGAGGACGATCCCCGTGACCACGGCGGAGGTGGTGGCCTGGCCCACGGCCGAGGCGTCGTCGCCGGTCTGCATGCCGCGCATGCACCCAGCGAGGCCGATGATGCCGCCGAAAACGACGGCTTTGAAAAGGCCGACGAGGGCGTCGCTGAGCACGACCGGCTCCAGGAGGCCCGTGAGGAACTGCGTGGTGGTGAGGTCCAGCATGGTGATGGCCACGGCCATGCCTCCGAGGATGCCGAGCACGTCCGCGTAGATCGTGAGCATGGGCAACGCCAGCACAACTGCCAGGATGCGCGGCGTCACCAGAAAGTCGATCGGCGAGATGTCGAACGTCTCCAGGGCGTCGATTTCCTCATTTACCTTCATGCTCCCGAGCGCGGCGGCAAACGCGGCGCCCGTGCGCCCCGTCATGATGATCGCGGTCATAAGGGCCCCCAGCTCGCGCAGCATGCCGTAGCTAACGAGGTAGGACACGAAGTAGTCCGCCCCAAACCGGCGGAGGACCACCGCGCCCAAAAACGCGATGATGAGCCCCATGAGGAGGCTGATGATCGTGACGATGGGCAAGGCCGACGATGTGCTTGACTGCAGGGCCACGCCAAACGTGCGCCAGCGCACCTGGCCCTGGCCGATGAGGATGGATCCCAGGCTCCGAACGGCCCGGCCCGTAAACGTGATGAAATCGAATACTCCCTCGTACACGCCCAGGCCCCACCGACCAATCCGGGCGAGGACGGACGTGTCCTCGGCCTCGGACGTGGTCTCCTGTTCCGGGACGGCTTGCGAGAGCGAGACGAGACGGGCGAGGGAGGGGGGGAGCGTGTCGGTCTGCACCTCCAGGTCGTGGGCCCGGCCGTACTCCACCGTCTCGAACAGAAACGTCACGAGGCTGCTGTCCCAGTCGCCCAGCTCGGAGGTGTCGAACGCCATGGCCTGGACAGGGCTTGACGAGGTGGCATTCACCACCACGGCCTGGACGTCGGGAAGAGGGCGGTCGAGTGACCAGTCGCCCGTGGGCTGGACGACCAGCGTGCCGTCACTGTGGCGGGTGTCGACCTGCATCGCGGGGCCAGAAAAGACGTAGGCGGGTCGCGCGAGCCGGGCGCCCTCGTCGCCGGTACCAAAGCGCAGCCGACTTCCCGACTGAGTCGCGGTGTAGCCCGGTCGAGGTACGACCACGCCTGAGGAAGCGGCACGTTCCCCATCCGGTTTCTCAATCGGGTCGGTGCAGGGATGTCCTGCGTGCGGCTGGACAGAGTCTCGATTGCGCCCCCCACCACCGTCCCGATGGACTGCTCGTGCTCCATGGGGCCAGTGAGCACCACGTAGCGGCGGTCCGGATACGCGTAGACGCGGCGCGTCTCCACGCGCAGCCCCGATCAGGTGGACGGGGAGCGGGTGGCCTTCTCCGGCCAGTACAACGGGCAGACGGACGTCTACGTGGTGCCGGTGGACGGCGGCACGGGCACCCCAGCAGCGACGAGGTGCAGGGCTGGGCGCCTGACGTGCGCGTGATCCAGCGGCCCCAGGAGGTCATCAACGGCGCCGATCCGCAGCTCGACCGCGCCGTGGAGAAGGCCCTCCAGCGCCTGCCGGACGAGGATCGGGTCCTGCCCGAGCCGGCGCCGCCCACGCCCACGCCGCGGGGACAGCAGTAGTAGCCCGACGGTGCGGAACCAACTTGTGTCATTCCCGCCCGATCTCCAATCCTACAGTCGTGACGGAGCTTCGTCCAAAGACTGTTTAGATTGACTTCTCAGACAGGGGGGCGGGGATTACCAGTTCTTAGTTGATTTTCCTACTCGGAAAGAGGCTCCTTCACAGGTCCTTCCTCTCGATTCTTCTCGCTGAGATCGAGTTCGCGTTGG
>PXSX01000143.1 GCA_003022655.1 Bacteroidetes bacterium QH_1_64_81
GTCGAAGGTGGCCGCGTCGTAAAGCGTCTCCACGTCCTCGGGTGGGATGGCCCCGATCTCGCTCCAGGCCGCACAGGCGGCCAGCTCCACGTCGAGCCAAGACTGAAACTTCTGCTCTTCGCTCCAGAGATCGCCCATCGGCGGGCGGGTATAGCGGTCGATCATGCGAGGGCGGAGGATGGATTGTAGGATGAGGGCGTGGAACCGCGGGCCGAAAAGATAAGCGCCCCGCAGGGGAGAATGCCAACGAAGAGCGTGTGGGGGAGCGGGAGAAGGGCAACACGGAGCAGGGCAGTCTCCACGCTCCCCCCAATTCGCAACTCGAAACTTAAAATTCTCCACTCCCCATTCCTACGACGAGGCCGATACCGGCCCCCAGCGCGGCAGCTGGAAGAACAGGACGACGCCGAACGCGAAGACCCCTGCGGAGAAGAGGAGGAGCGGCAGGGCGGGCTGAATCACCCAGAGCGCGGTCCCGAACTGGACGACGATGACGGTATAGAGCAGCGCGGCGATGTAGAGTCGCGGCACGCGGCTTACCACGTAGGCCCCGAGCGGCGCCCCAAAGACGACGACCGGGATGCTGACCCACCAGAACCGGTACGCCTCCATCTGCATGTCCTGCAGCACGAGGGCGTGCAGGGCGAACCCAAGAACGGCGTTGAAGGCCATGAGCGTCACCGAGGTCGGCGTGGCGACCTTTTCGGACAGCCGGTACTTGAGCGTGACGAACGCAAAGGAGCAGATGTCGACCCCGTTGCCAAAAATCGCGCTCAGCATGCCCCCGATCACGCCGATGCCGACCAGCTCGGCCTGCTGGCCAAGGGTGAGGGCAGGCAGCCGCTCGACCGCGGACTCATCGCGCACGTGGTTGATGACGAAGAGCGCCAGGCCGTAGCTCAGCCAGAACGAGACAAATGCCAGCTTGGCGTACGCCGGCGGCACGTAGGGGGCCACGAGGTAGGTGCCGCCCACGAGGCCGGGGACGCTCCCAATCGCGACGAGCCAGAGATACGTCGTCTCGACCGGAATGCGACGGGCGCAGATGTAGAGGGCCGCCGCCGTCATGCCCACGCTCTGGATGGCCAGGCTGAAGTTGCGGGCCACCG
>PXSX01000144.1 GCA_003022655.1 Bacteroidetes bacterium QH_1_64_81
AGGCTGAAACAGGCGAAACAAGAGAGAAACAAGGCTCTCGGCCTATCTCAGGACGCCAGACCCGGTTCCCTTCACATCAATCTCATGCGTTAGCCCTGGACGAGACTGGCCGCGTCCTCTCGGTCGAGATCGGCAGGTGCATCGTAGTCAGCCCGCCCGCGCATCGACTGAGCCGTCGTGAGCGTGTCTCCGACCTCATCTGGCACTTCCCCCGTCCGGACGAAATGGTACCCAAATCGACGAATGACGCCGGAGTGAGTGTTCGGACTTTCCTCTTTAGCAAGTAGAGCAGCTCGGGCGATCTGAAAAACTGCATAGTATCCGCGGTTGACCGCAGCCTCCACCGAGCCGTTCTCCAGCAAGAGCTCGGCATCGGAGAGAGCCTGCTCAGACTTCTTCTGTAGGGCGCGGATCTGGTCGTTGTTCTCCTCGCTCACCGGTTCGTACTGTCTGAAGTGGGTTCAGGCTCAGGCTTCGGGACCGATTCTGTAGCAGTGCTCCCAGAGGAGGCGTCCTCAAGGGAAGCGCCTTCGGGAAAGAGCCTCAGCAGGTCGATTCCGTCTTCCCGGACGGACCAGACGAGCGGGCTGCGCCCCTCGGTAAACTCCTCTTCGCTCATGTGGACGAAAGAGAAAGCCGCGTCTCGATAGGCTGCCGCCTTGGTCGCGACCGGGCTGGTGCGCTTTGCCTCCTCGTAGGCTCCGGTCGGCCCCTCCAGCACGACGAGCACGTCCACATCGCTTTCAGGGTCGGCCTCCCCACGAGCCTGGGAGCCAAACAGAATCAGGCGCTTCAGGCGAGGGCCGTAGATCTCCCGAAGACGCCCGGTGGCCCAGCGGAGGGTCCCCCGCAGCTCGTTGGAGACCGGTAGAGTCGTCTTCAGCATCAGGCAGTACCGTTTCGAGAAGAGGGCTGGCGAGATGTCCTTGCTGAAGAGTTTTCACTGACCTTCGGAGAGACATACCCGTAAAGTCGGCAACCTTTCCGCGATAAGCGGAGGAGCAGATTGTGTCGGATTGAAGGACCAATTGACGTGAATGCGTTACGCAATTCCGCCGCTTGAGGGAAGTGCCGCTACAGGCCGCGCATGCGTGTCGGAAAG
>PXSX01000145.1:0-33844 GCA_003022655.1 Bacteroidetes bacterium QH_1_64_81
GGGGGACCCGACGACACTGGCGCCGGAGACCTGCGTTAAAGGATGCCCCTCCGTTACGACCGGATCCGCGCCGCCGCAAAGAGAAGCAGCCCTGCCGCCACGGATACGTTCAGCGATTCGGCCGGGCCGCGCAGCGGAATGGCCACGAGCTCGTCGCAGGCCGCGGCCACGCCGGGCGCCAGTCCTTCGCCCTCACTGCCGAGCACGACCGCCACAGGCCGATCCCAGTCGGCCTCCCAGAGCGACGTGTCGGCGGTGCCGTCTGCCCCGTAGACGAAGTACCCGCGCTCTTTGAGCTGTGTGAGCACTTGCGCGAGGTCGTCGCTGCGGGCAATCGGGAGGCGGGGCGCCGTGCCCGCACTCGCCTTGATGGCGGCGGCATTAAGGGGCGCCATCTCTCGCGTCGGCACAATCACCCCATCCGTGCCGGCCGCCACGGCACTCCGCAGAATCGCCCCGAAGTTGCGCGGATCCGTCACCCGATCCACGACGAGAAGAAGCGGCTTTTTCGCTTGCACCGCGTCCCACGTCGGGGCGATGTCGGACAGCATCTCGTCCACCTCGCGGTAGCGAATGGGGGCGGTGATGGCCACGACGCCCTGATGCGCGGCCCCGTCGGCCTCGTGGCGGAGGCGCGCGGCGGGCACGTACTGGACCGGCGCCCCCCGGTCCTCGGCGGCGGCCCGGATGGCCCCGATCCGGTCGCCGCTCGCGTCCTGTTCCAGCATCACCTTCTCGATGCCGAGGTCGCCCCGCTCCAGCGCTTCGAGGACGGGCTGGCGACCGATGAGGGTGGAGGTATCCGGTTGACTCATGCTCGGTTCCTTGGATTGCGATCCAGTGAAACGGTGTGCCGGAATTCATCAGGACCGCGGAGGGCCGACGGCGGACCGCAGGCCGTGATGGGATCGATAAATGCCCACTTCGATACACGCAACAGTCACCGACCTCCAAGGTTCGGTCCGCCCGGCAAGCGCATCCGGATACGAAAGGTGTACTCTCTCCTCTCCCATTCCCCCTCTCCCTTTGCCTCTCAAACGGAGTGGTTCGGGACGTGAATGCGAACCTCGAACCTTCTCAAGAGCCTCAACACAATGTCTACAACTCCCCCCGGCCGCACCGCGGTCTTCGTCGATGGGTGCCGGATCCCCTTCCAGCGCTCCGGCACCGGCTACGCTGACCTGATGGCCTACGACCTGGGTCGGATGGTGCTGCGCAGCCTGCTGACTCGGACCGGCCTATCTGCCGACCGGATCGAGCGCGTCGTGATGGGCACGGTGGTGCAGGACGTGAACACGAGCAACGTGGCGCGCGAGTCGGCCCTCGCCGCCGGCATCCCGAACCGCGTGCCCGCCTTCACGGTGACGATGGCCTGCATCTCCAGCAACCAGGCCGTCACGAGCGGCGTCGACCTCCTCCGAACCGGACTGCAGCGCTCCGTTCGGAAGCGGCTTTTCAAAGCCCGAAGTGCCAAGAGCACGGGCGACTACCTGGCGCTGCTGGACGGGCTCAGCCCCGGCGACCTGCTCCCGGAGTCGCCCTCCATTTCGGAGTTCTCCACGGGCGACGTAATGGGCGAGAGTGCAGATCGGCTCGCCGCGATGTTCGGCATCTCGCGGGAGGACCAGGACGAGTACGCGCTCCGCTCTCACCTGAAGGCTGCCATGGCCCGCGACGACGGGCGGCTCGACGAGGAACTCGCCCCCGCTACGGTGCCCCCGGACTTCGACCCGATCACGACCGACAACGTGATCCGGGACGACACCTCGATGGAGCAGCTCCGCGACCTTCCGCCCGCGTTCGTCAAGCCCTTCGGCACCATCACGGCCGGCAGCTCGTCGGCCCTCACGGACGGGGCCTCCGCGACGCTTCTCATGGCCGAGGAGGTCGCAGAGGCGGAAGGGTTCGCCCCTCGGGCGGCCCTTCGCACCTACACCTACGTCGCACAAGACCCGAAGACGGAGCTCCTCCTGGGTCCGGCCTACGCCATCCCCGAGGTGCTCGACAAGGCCGGGCTCACGCTCGACGACATCGACGTGATCGAGCTCCACGAGGCCTTCGCCGGGCAGGTTCTGGCCGTGCTCGACGCGCTCCGTTCCGAGACGTTCGCTGAGGAGCACCTGAATCGTGGGGACGCGGTGGGGGAGGTTCCCATGGACCGTCTCAATACTCGCGGCGGGTCGGTGTCACTAGGGCATCCCTTCGGGGCGACCGGCGCCCGTCTCGTGATGAGCGCCGTCAACCGCCTCCACGACGAGGACGGTCGGTGGGCGCTCGTCTCGGCCTGTGCCGCCGGTGGGCAGGGGCACGCGATGCTGATCGAGCGCATGGCCGAGTAGGGCGTATTGCGTATTTCGTGTGGTCTGATTCTGCACGAGCGGTCACCTCCCCATTCAACGCTCAACTCTCAACACTTGACGCCCATGTCTGAAAAACTCGATGTACCGACGGACCTGCTCACCCTGGCGGTGGACGACACCGGCGTGGCGACCCTCGAACTCGACGACCCTGACGCGTCGGTCAATAAAATCTCGGGGGGGACTCTGGAGGCGTTCGCCGACGCCCTGGACGTGATCGAGGGGCGTTCGGGCCTCACCGGACTGGTCTTCGCCAGCGGCAAGCCCGACTCGTTCATCGTGGGGGGGTGCGAGCCCTCTCTATTCCCACCGTGGCCGCACTGCACGGCCCGATCATGGGCGGCGGGCTGGAGATGGCCCTACACTGCGACTACCGGATCGCCTCCACCGCCGACGCTACGAAGATGGCCCTCCCCGAGGTGCAGCTGGGCCTGCTGCCTGGGGGCGGCGGCACCCAGCTTCTGCCCCGCCTCATCGGAGTCCAGCAGGCCCTCGCGCTCATGCTTACGGGCAAAAACACGTATCCGGAGAAGGCGAAGCGGATCGGGCTCGTCGACGCCCTCATCCATCCCCCCGGCCTCCACAGCGCCGCGCGGCGCGCCGCTCGCCGACTGGCGAACGGCGAACTCTCGGTCGAGCGCAAGGAGCAATCTTGGGGCGACCAGCTCTTGGAGAGCAATCCTGTGAGCCGTCGGGTGATCTATCGCCAGGCCGCCAAGCGGACCGAACAGCGGACACGGGGCAACTACCCGGCGCCGCCCCTCATTATCGACGCCGTGCGTACCGGCATGGAGGAGGGCCTGGACGCCGGGCTCGACACAGAACACAAGCACTTCGGGGACCTCGTCTTCACCCCCGAGTCGCAGGCGCTCGTGGCCCTGTTCTTCGCGAAGCAAAGGGCCGAGGAGAACCCCATGGACGACCGTGCGCGGGCGGTAGACACGGTGGGGGTGCTCGGGGCCGGCCTCATGGGAAGCGGCATCGCGCAGATCTCCGCCGAGAACGGGATGGACGTCCTCCTCAAGGATCAGACCCTAGCGCTCGCAGCCCAAGGGAAGAAGGCGGTGTGGACCACGCTGACCGAACAGAAGGACAAGGGAATCATCAACACCTTCACACGCGACCAGATTGCCGAGCGGGTCGTCCCGACGGCGGACTACGCCCCCCTCCGGACCAGTGACCTCGTCATCGAGGCGGTGCCCGAGGACCTGTCGATCAAGCATGAGGTCTTCTCGACCCTCGACGACATCGTGGGGGCCGACACCGTGCTCGCGTCGAATACCTCGGCCATTCCCATCGCAGAGATCGCCGAGAGCGTCGACGATCCCTCCCGCGTCCTCGGCATGCACTACTTCTCCCCCGTCCCTGACATCCCGCTCTTAGAGATCATCGCCACCGACGAGACGTCCGACGAGGCACTGGCCACAGCCTACGCCGCCGGGCTGGCCCAGGACAAGACGGTGATCGTCGTGCGGGACGGCCCGGGCTTCTACACGACCCGCATCCTGGCGCTGTACATGAACGAGGCGCTCCTGCTCTTCGACGCGGGCGCGGACATCGAGACGGTGGACGAGGCGATGAAGGACGCCGGATTTCCGATGGGGCCGTTCGAACTGTTCGACCTCGTGGGCCTGGACGTGGCGGCCAAGATTACGGAGGTCATGGGCGATGCCCTCTCCGCCGAGCGAGCAAATGTCAGTGAGACGGCGGGACGTCTCGCCGAAGCCGATCTGCTGGGCCAAAAGACAAACGTGGGCTTCTACACGTACGACGCGGATGACGACCAGGACGACAAAGACCCAGAGGCGGTCCACGAGGGTGTCTACCACTACGCCAACGCCCCGACCCGGTCGACCCCTCCCGTGGAGACGGTGCAGGAGCGGCTCCTCCTCATGATGGTAAACGAGGCCGTGCGGTGCCTGGAGGACGAGGTGCTCCGGGCCCCCATCGACGGAGATCTCGGCGCAGTGTTTGGACTCGGCTTCCCCCCCTTCCTGGGCGGGCCGTTCCGGCACGTCGATCGCCAGGGCGCGGGCGAAATTGTCGGGACCCTGGAGCGCCTGGCGGACCGGCACGGCGACCGATTTCAACCCGCGGACCGTCTCCAGGCACATGTCTCCCAGGACACGACCTTCTATCCGTAACGCATGCCTCCCTCCTCTTCCATCGAGGCCCTGCGAGAGGCCCTCTCGACGCCCGCGGCGTATCCGCACGAGCCGGCGCAGATCGAATTCAAACAGACCCACATCTCGCTGGTGGCCCTGGTGCCACCCTGGGTGTACAAGATCAAGAAGCCGGTCTCGCTGACCTTTCTCGACTTCTCCACCCTGGCACGCCGCCGACACTTCTGTGAGGCGGAGGTGCGCCTGAACCGTCGCCTCGCCCCGGACACGTACGAGGGCGTGGTGCCCATCATCGAGACCGACGACGGCCTCCGCGTGGAGGGCGACCCCGACAGCGGCCGAGGCACGGTCGTGGAGGTGGCCGTAAAGATGCGCTACCTAGAGCCCGCCCAGTTTTTGGACGCCCGGCTGGCACGAGGCGCAGCGTCCGCCGCGGACATCGACCGGGTCGTCCGCACGCTGTGCGAGTTTTACCGGTCGCGGCCTTCTACGCCGGAGGTGGCCGAGACGGGACGCATCCGACGGCTCCGCGCCGTGACGGAGGAAAACTTCGCGGAGGCCGAGGGGCACGTCGGCTCGCTGCTCTCCCGGCCCGCCCACGAGGCGCTCCAGTTCTACGCGGACTTGTTCTACGACCAGTACGCCGGCCTCCTTCACCGGCGCCGGGCTGGGGGCTTCGTGGTGGAAGGGCACGGCGACCTCCGCCTGGAGCACGTTCACCGGACCGACGAGCGGGTGGCCATCGTTGACTGTACCGAGTTCAACGAGGCGTTTCGGCACCTCGACGTGGCCAACGACGTGGCGTTTTTGGCCATGGACCTCGACGTCCACGGCCACCCCGACCTGTCGCGCCGCTTCGTGAAGCGGATGGCAAAGGGCCTTGGGGACTCGGACCTGCACCACCTCATCGACTTCTACAAAAGCCAGCGGGCCCAGGTGCGCGGGAAGGTCGGGGGCCTTCGGGCGGCCGAAGCGGAAGTGCCGCCGCGGGAACGGGGCCGGAGCCGCGCCCAGGCCCGCCGTCACTACCAATGGGCCCTTCGCTACGCGGTGGCGGGGAGCGCCCCGTTCGTGGTGGTGATCATGGGCCGGCCCGGCACCGGCAAAAGCACGCAGGCCCAGGCGGTGGCGCAGGCCCTGGGTTGGCCACACCTCGCCTCCGACCGCATTCGCAAAGCGCACGCAGGGGTCCCCCTCCACGGCCGGGCCAACACCGCTACCCGCGAGCGGCTCTACACCGACGCCCTGACAGAGGCCGTGTACGGCACGCTTCAGGCCCGCGCCCTCCAGCGCGCCCGCCGCCACCGGGACACGGTGCTCGACGCCACGTTCAGTCGCTTTGCGCAGCGGGACCAGCTGCGCAGCGCCCTCCGCGCGGCGGACGTGCCGTACGTCTTTGTGGAACTGACCGCCGAGGACGACACGCTGAAGCGACGCCTGCGCCGGCGTTCGTCCGAGACGGCCACCGCCTCAGACGCGCGGGCCCGCGACTTTAAGATGCTCGCCGAGCGCTACGAGGCCCCTGACGCCTTGGAGGACCCGCGGCACGTCCGAATTGGCACCACGGGTGCGCCCGCCGACACGACCCTCGAAATCCTCAAAACGCTAATCCGGCGGGCAGACTGAGGCCGTCGCGAAGAGATCTGCCTGCGCTTTTCAGGCCCAATCGTCTCGCTGCAACCGAGCGCCTACGCTGGTGAGCAAGCCTGAAGATTGGTGCGAGGAAAAAATCACACACGCTCTTGCAATAACAGCAGTACCTGGGAAGGTCAATTTTTCAGCAGTCCTGGCCCGGGTTCCGGGCGCTGCATGCTGTCTTTCTCGTATCCCACGATCAGTAGCAAGTGGAAACGGTGCGGCGTCAAGGGCTTTTTTCACGCCAGGGCCTTCGTGTGCAGTCGAGCGAAGCCGAACGCACGGACGCGGCGGTCCGTTGCAGACCTCCCGCTACTCCCCGCCTGTTCCTGCATCCGCATGTCTGCCCCCGATCCCGGCACGCTTCTCAACCAACTGGTCGACACACACTGGGAAACGGCCGCCCGCCACGCCTGGCGGCAGTACAACCAGCGTGGACGCGGGACCATCGTCTTCACGGTTCAGCCCTCGGCCGACACGAACGAGCGCACGCCCCTCAAGTACCTGACTTTCAACGACGAGTCGGCGGCGGAGGGAGGTGCATTTTCGACGCTCTATGATCTCATTCGCACCTACGACCCGGAGCAGGAAGTGGTGGCCACGGCCGTGCTGCCCGACGAGCGCACCGTGTTTGAGGTGTACGACCAGGACCCGCCCCCGCCCGATGCCTAATCCGGCAATCGGCCCGGAATGGTCGACAGGGCAACCGCATCTTAGCGACGGCGGCCTGCTTTCACCGTTCTACGGGGTCAGAAATTCCGTGCCCCCACGCGCCCTGGCCGGAGGGAAGAAGTGCTTACAGAGTGCTCCCGCGCCCCATTCCTGCAATCTGAGGCAACTGTGCCTCCTTCGCTCGGGCTTTTAAATACGATCGCCCTAGTACAGCGTCAGGGCTCATTTTGAGGACGAGCATCCTTCCCCTTGCTTCCTTTCCGCCGTGATGCGTGAAGACGTGATGCGTAAGAAAAGCGGCGTCTCACGGCTCACGCTTCACGCATCACTTCTCATATACTGCACTCTGACTCACGCAGGACGCCCTCCTTCTCGTTCGGAAAGTTACGGTTGACGAAGTACTAGGACGGTTGACGTGTGCCGAAACCTCGTGGAATCCATTCTCGCAGCGGAGGGAGATTGATTGCCCTCCGCGACGACTGTGCACGCCCCTCCTCCGCACCCGAGGCCCCATGATTACTCATCGACCGCCGAGGTCGGGTCAGCAACCGCGGTTCGGATTGCTGCGGCCAGCTCCTCGTCGGCCTCCCGCCAGGCCCCGTCCTCGTAGTAATCAAGCAAGTCGGCAATCACCGTCGTCTTGTCGTCGTGCTGGGCCCGCAATTCCTCAAATCGCCGGGCGGCCCCCTCCGGACGCGGCCCCCAGGTGAAGAGCTCGTCTCCGCTTTCCGAAAAGGCGACGAGTCTCGGGATGCTCCGGCTGCCGTCGGTGAGGTACTGGTCCATGATGTCCAGATTGTCATCCCGGTGCAGGATGCGGAGCGTCACCTCGTCGCTGAGGGCCGCCGCCTCCACAATCACGGGCAGAAGGAAGGCCGAGTCGCCGCACCACGGCTCCGTAAGTACCATCCAGAGGTGCGGCTCCTGGATGGCGTCGACGGCCCATTGGAGTTCCTCGGACGGCGCGTATGAGTCATGGACGTGTGCCTGCCGCTCCCAATTGTACGTCAGATGGTGATGCGTGCGACGCTCCGAGGGGTCGGCGCCCTCCGAAGGCTCATCCTCGATCCGGCGCTTCCAGTCCTCGCGATAAGCGTCGTAATCGAGGCCGTCGTGCGGACGGCCCTCGTCGAAAAAGGTAGGCATAGAGACAATAAGTTGCGCGAGATCGTCGACAGGGCGGTTCGGGGAGCGCCGATACCGTCCTGCTCCCCCCGGCCCACGTTACAGCCAGCCGCTGAGCTTCGCGGCGAGATACCCGCCCGCGGCCAGGCCGGCAGCGGTAAGGATGGAGTGGCGGAGGCCCGAACTTTCGTCCTCTGCGGAAAGCGTCTCGGTCACAGATTCGGCTTGTTCTTCTACGACCTCTTCGGCCTCCTGCGCAAGCGTCTCGCCCAGCTCGCGGACCTCCTTGGAGGTCTCTTCGGTGGCTTGGCGAAGCGTGTCGCCCGCCTCGGTCCCGACCCGCTGAGCACGCTCGGCGGCGCGGCGGAGCAGTTCCCGGGCGCCTTTCCGAACCTCTTCGCCCTGTTCCTCCGCCTGCTCTGCCAGGTGCTGACCCGTCTTCTGGGCACGCTGGCGGGCCTGTTGGCCGGAGCGGGCCGCCCGATCAGAAAGATCTCGCCCCACGTCGGACGCCGCCTGGCGGGCCTCCTCGGCCAGGCCCCGCAGCCGTCGCTGGGCCTGCTCGGAGAGCGTGGGCGGAGGGGTCCGTGTGGCCACGGCGATGCCGTACCCAGCAGCCCCTCCCAAAAGCCCGGAGAGAACAACTGCCTGTGCGGGGTGTCGCTGCACCCAGTTCTTGGCCTGCAGCTTGGCTTGTCGGGCCTTCAACCGGGTCACCTCCGCCCGAAGTTCGCCCAACAATTCTTGCAGTTCCTCCAGGGACTCCTCCCCTGTAAGTTCGTTCGAATGAGATACCGACGTTGAAGGGTCGTTATTGGTGGATGGATCTTTACTCATAGCAGGAAGCGATGTGCATGGAAAAGAATGAGTGAAAGGAATTGGTCCGTGAACCATGGCGGTCTTCGAGCAGGGATCCGCAGCAGAGACCCTCTGTCTATCCGTCGCTGTCTTCTATTCGCGGAGCATGGCTCCGACGAACACCCCAATTGCGAACGAGCCGAGCATGGAGGCCTTCCGGTGCCTCTGCACCCAGAGGCGGGCCATGTCGAGGGCAAACGAAGGCGATGAGTCATCGGCCAGGGGATCGTCCTCTGCTGCCTCCCACGGCGGAGCGTCGGGTCCCGCGACGGAGGACGAGGCGTCAGAAAAGGGCTCGTTAGGGTCGGAGAAAGCGTCGGCCATGGTGGATAGAACCGTAGGAGTGAACGAAGCTGGACGCGGTGCAGATCAAAGTGGAGCACAGGGCACAGTCGTCACCCGCCGGACATCGGCGACTTCTGGATGCAGGTCCTCTGGGCGGTCGAACCGCCCGGGATGTGCGCCGTAGAAGAGAGGCGCATAGTAGAGAAATGTTGTTCTCAAATCTCTGTCCGGCCCGTCCGTTGGTTATGATTCTCACTCCCCCGAAGATGGTTCCCCACTGGCGGCAATTTCTTCTTGTTTGCGCGTTTTTGGGGATCGGCCTTTCCCCTGCCCAGGCCCAGCGGGAGGCCCCGCGTCCGGAGCGGGCGTTCGCCTCGGCGGTTCAGTTGTACGAACAACAGCTCTACCCGGACGCGGCCACGGCCCTGTCCACGTTCCGCACCGCCCATGCCTCGCACGCCGTGGTGCCCCAGACGCTGTACCTGGAGGCCCGCGCCGCACTCGCCGAAGGAGACGACGCCCAAACGCGGCGCCTGCTGGACCGCCTTCAGCAACAATACCCGTCTCATCCGCGCGCTCAGGCCGCCAAGCTGGGGCTCGCCCAGTATTATCTGGACCAGGGAAATCCCCAGAAGGCAACACGACAGCTTCAGACCATCGCGTCTGCCCCGAATAGCCCGACCGAAGGCGCGCGGGCTCTCTACCTTCTGGGTCGGACCGAACAGGAGCGCGGCAACCTGGACACCGCGCTCCCCTACTTCAAGCAAGTCTACACGCGCTATCCCGACGCCGACCTGGCCCCAGCTGCCCTTTATGCCCGCGGTGTCACTCAGGTCCGCCAGGAGCGGTACGACACCGCCACGGCCTCTTTCGAACGCCTGGGGGACGAGTACTCGGACTCGCCCTTCGCCCAAAACCTCGGAACCCTCCTGGGCGAGGTGTACTACCGCGTCGGCCAGTACGAAAACGTAGTGACAGAGCTCCAGCGTCGCCTCCCGGACTTGGCCGGCACGGAGCGGACGCGGGCGCTGTTCTTGCTCGGGGAGGCGTATCGGCAGCTGAACCGGGGGGAGAGTGCGGTCACTCAGTACCGGCAAATTCTGGACGAGGCTCCCAACAGCTCGTACGCAACGCCGGCCCGGTATGGCCTCGCCTGGCAGCATTACGCCGCCGGTCGGCACGAGGCCGCAGCGGACACCTTCGCGAAGGTTCGGGGGACGGGGGGGACGCTCGCCACGCAAGCGACGTACTACGAGGCCGTGAACCGGGCCCTCCTCGGCGCACAGGACCAGGCCCTTCGACTGTACCGGACGTATTTGCAGAACGGGGAGGACGACCGCCGGACCGCTGAGGCCCGGTATGAGGTTGGGCTGCTCCTCTACCAGCAGGAAAAGTACGTCGATGCCGCCTCCACCTTCCAGGCGCTCACGCAGAGCGTTCTATCCGGGGAGCGTCTTGGGGACGTGTACTACTGGCTCGGCAACGCCTTCCTGGCCCGTGACGAGTTGGACCATGCGCTGGACGCGTACACCCAGTCCCGACAGCTGTCGGGAGCGGCGTCCGAGTCGGTCACCCTGGAGGCGCAGTTTCAGAAAGCCTGGACGCTATACCAGAATGGGCGATATGGCGAGGCGGGATCCCTTTTTCGCTCGCTCGCCGAGGACCATCCGGAGACCGACCGGGGACAGGACGCCCTCTTTTGGGGCGCCGATGCTTTGTACCAGCAGGAGCAATACGGACGTGCACGGACGCTCTTCCGGCGCTACCTCGATTCCGATCCCGATCCTGCCCGGCGCGTAGGAGCCCAGTACGCCCTGGCCTGGACCCACTTCAAGCAACGTCGCTTCGAGCCGGCGGCCCGGCTGTTTCGGCAGGTGGCGCAGGCCGGCAGCGAGCTTTCGGACACCGAGATTCCCTACCGCCAGGACGCGCAGCTCCGTCTGGCGGACTGCTACTTTGCCCTGAAACGCTACGACGACGCGATTGCGGCTTACGATCAGGTGAGCGGCGACGGGACCGATTACGCCCTGTACCAGGCCGGCAAGGCCCTCTACTTCGCCGACCGACCGGCCGACGCCCTCGACCGTCTTCGACGATTCGCGGAGCGTGCGTCCAACAGTCCGCTGCGACCCGACGCCCTCTACCGCATCGGAGACATCCACTTTCAGCAACAGGACTACGAGGCCGCGCGGGACGCCTTTCGTCGTTTGCTGGAGGAGCATCCTGAGGATGAGCGCGCCCCGGAGGCCCAGTACGCCATCGGGGACACTTACTACAACGCGGGCCAGATGGAGCAGGCCGTGCAGGCCTACCGGGCCGTCCTGAAAACCTACCCCGAGAGCGCGACTGCCAGCGAGGCGGCCTCGAGTCTCTTTTTTGCCCTCAATGCGGCGGGTCAGCAGGACCGGGCGGAGGACCTGATTGCTTCGATCGACGAGAACACTCCGGAGGTCAATCTCACCGACCGGCTTCGGTACCACCGGGCCCGGGCTGCCTATCAGCGGGGCGAGTCGAAGCGCGCGCTGGAGCTGTTACAGTCCTTCGTTCGAACGGCGTCCGCCTCGTCCCTCGTCCCGGAGGCCTACTACTACCTCGGGCTTCTTCACGCCGACCTCGAACAGTTTGCGGAGGCCAAAAACTATCTTCAGCAGCTCACCGACCAGTATCCCGAAAGCGACAATGTGGCCGAAGCAAATCTCCGGCTGGGCGAGATCCATCTGGACCAGGGAAACGACCAGAAGGCCGTCAACGCCTACCGCGCTGCCGCGGAGAACGAACAGATCCCCGATGAGCTTCGGGCGCAGGCGCGGTACGGTCAGAGCACAGCTCTCCTACAGCTCGGGCGCACGGCGGACGCCGAGGCGCTGCTTTCCCAGATTGTGGAGTCCGAGGGCCGCGGCCCCCTCCAAGATGCGGCCCGTCTCGGGCTTGGACGCGTTCGCGAAAAGCAGGGTCGGGCGGACGACGCCTTGGCGCTCTACCGGCGCGTGATCAAGTCGTCGGAGAGCGAAACCGGGGCCGAGGCGCTCTATCGACTCGGGCAGCAGCTCCGGACACAAGGCCGCACGAAGGCGGCCCTCCGCGAGCTGGAGCGCATGCCCTCTCTCTTCACGGGCTATCCGGAGTGGGAGGCCCGGGCCCTGCTCGAACAGGCCCGTACCTACCGCGATCGCGGGGAGACGGGACAGGCCGTTCAGCTGTACGACCAGGTAGCGGAGCGCTTCTCGGGCACGCCGTTTGCAAAAACGGCCCGGGAAGAGAAGCAGTCGCTGGAGTCGACGTCCTGATTGCAGTCCTCGAAACCGATTCGCCCTTCGTCCCGAGACAGAACATGACAGCGCACGACACCAGTCCCCGGACGTCTTTTTTGAACCACGGCCTCTCTTCCATGCCCCTGCGTCTCTCTGCGATCCCTCTGCTCGTTGCCATCTTCCTCGTCGTTCCTCCAGCCTCCGGGCAGCAGGCCGACACCACCCAGCTGCCCGAAATTGCCCCGCGGGAGATCGAAATCCGGGGCGAGCGCCAGATCGCCCTCCCCTCGCTGGAGCGGCAGCCGCTGACCGGGTTCGCGTCGCCGCCGCAGGTGCCCGCCGTCCCGCCCGACCATGAGCCCTACGTGGGCTCGTACACGTACCCGCTCGGCAATCTGCCCGAGAGTCTCCCCGTTCCCGAAACAGTGTCGGCGCCGATGGAGCCGACCGCCGAGCCGGCACGAGGATTCTTGGAGGGGGGAAGTGGACGGTACTTCAGCCGCTTTTTCGAAGGACGGATGAGCCTTCCGCTGTCGGGAACGGAGCGACTGTCCCTCCACGGCCAGTACGACGGGACGGAGGCGGATCCGGACGATGACGTGGCCGAGGCCCGCCTGCGGCTCGAAAGCACCCGCAGCGCAGTGCGGCTCGACGCGGAGGCCCGCGGCACGGTGCAGCGCTACGCCCTCTTCGGCGCAACACCGACCCCGGATACGCTCTCTGAGGTCCCCAACCGAGAGGGCTATACGGCCGGCGGATCTCTTCGTCTTCGAAGCACAAACGGGTCCACTCCGCTCCGTGGCGAAATGCGGTTCGACCGCACGCAGTATACCTCCGGGCTCGACGCCGAAGAGGACGGACGCGTCTTTACCCAGCAACAGCTCGGGCTTCAGGGAACTGCCGGGATTCCGATCCCGTACCGCCCGACCTTTGACGCTCGCTATCAGCGATCGTGGCTCGGCGGGGACCCGGAGGACGACACCGCCTTTGACCTGGAGGGCAGCGGGACAGTGTCGTTTCTCCCCACCGCCTCGACGTCCGTAGAGGTGGGCGCGACGGTCCTCGCCTACGACACGCCGAGCCAGCCGACGGATCCCGATCTCGGGTCCGTTGAGGCAACCTTCATTGCGCCCTTCTTCGACGCGGAGTGGCGCATCGCCGAGAGGACCCGTCTCCACCTCCGCAATCAGCCCCGGCTCGGAGACACCGCCCTCAACCAGCTTTACGCGACGAATCCCTACGCCCGGCACGCCCCGTCTCTCCGTCCCACACTCGAAACGACCAACGCCGAGCTCGGCGTGACGCTCACCCGCGGCCCGGTGCGACTCATCGCGGGGGCCGGATACCGCTACGCCCCCACCTACCGCTTCTTCAGCCTCACCCCTGACGACGGACAGGGCGATTATGAAAACCTGTACCGGGTGAGCTACGACGGCGCCCAGATCCTTCAGGGCCGCGGCGAGGTGGCCCTCCAGGGCATCGACGGGGTTCAGGCGTCGCTCGGACTTTCGGTTCGCGACGGCACCCTGGAGTCGCGGGACGCGGACATTCCCAACTTCGCCCCGGTCACGGTGGACGCCATGGTGTCTCTGTTCTTTGCCGGCGGCGACGGCTTCATCACGGCTCAGGGCCGCTTCGAGAGTTCCCGGGACGCCAGCACCGCCCCACAAGCCCTCCAAGCCGATCCGTACCTTTCCGTAGACCTCGAAGGGTCCTACGCGGTAAGCTCACGCATGGAGATTGTAGCCAAGGCTGAACACCTGTCGTGGGAGGCCCCGACGCGGTGGGCTGCCTATCCACGCCCCCCCGCCCAGGTCTCTGCGGGGCTGCGCCTTACGTGGTGACTGCTCCCGGCAGGAACTGGGACGTGGAGTCCCCATGAGATCGGTCCGCGGGACTTTATCTTGGATTCTGCGATCGTATCTTTAGAACACAATCCTAAAACGCCGTCCCTCTTTTCCTTCCACGCACCTCCACCCATAGATCGATGAGCTCCCCTTCCGCCGAAGACGTGATCGACACCTTTGTCGACATCATCCGCGACCAATTGGAGGAGGGAAACGCCGTGGAGGTATCGTCCCTCGGCACCTTCGCCGTGGAGCATCGCCCGAGCGAACCGACGGAGGACGAGGGCCCCCGCCGTCTCACGCCGCCCCGGAACGTAGTGGTCTTCGATCCCGAACAGAAGTGAGCCTTCACCCGTCGCTTAGCCCCATGCCTGTGTCCATTGCGCCCCTCCTTGCGGATCGGCTCGACATCTCGGAAGAACGAGCCCGCTCGCTGCTGCAGACGATGCTTCAAGAGCTTCGGCGCCGAGCCGAGTCGGAGGGCGTGCGGCTCCCGGAACTTGGCATCTTCCGTGAAGAAGGCGACACCCTCACCTTTGTGCCGAGCCCCTCCCTGCGGCGGCGGGTCAACCTGCAGTACGAGGGCCTCACGACCGAGGAGCTCTCCGCGCCCTCCGAGCCTCCGTCGCTAGCGGTTCCTGAGCTGGACGTGGAGGAGGAGCCGTCTGGCGACGGCCCCGACGACGTCCCGACGCCGACGCCCGTTGAAGTTGGGGACGATGCGAGGTCAGAGCAAGAGCCGGTTCCGTCCTCAGAGCCCCCCCCTTCCTCGCAAGGCCGCACGATCGACTCGTTCTCCATCATCGGCCTGGTCCTGGCGTTTCTCTTCCTTCTGGGCGCAGGGTGGTTCGTGCTCGACCGGACGAATGTGCTGGCCCCCGGTCCGGACCCCGGCTCCGACCTGACGGCCGAGCAGACCTCTCCCCCTCCGGATACGGGATCCCCGTCGGACACAGCCAGTTCTGAACGACCCGAACCGGACGCCGAGGAGACGAGCGATTCAGACGTCACTGTGCCCCCCGTAAAGGACTGGGCCATCGTGGTCGCGTCCCGATCGTCTCGTGCTGCAGCCGAAGCCGCGGCCGAGGAATACCGGACCCGCTTCGACTCCGTATCCGTCGTCGAAGGGACGGTGAACGGCCAAGCCTGGCATCGCGTGGTGATTGGATGGTACGCCTCCGGGGCGGCCGCCAAGCGCGCCCTTGACGAACAGGCCTCCGCCCTTCCCCCAGGGGCCTGGATCCATCGCCTTCGCTAGCATTTCCCAAACCCAACCTGTACCACCTCTGTGCTTTCGTTTCTCCTTACGGCCGCGACGTTTTTCCCTCAGCAAGTAGACACCGCCGCCGCCGACACCACCCAGGCCGCGTCGGGCCAAGCCTCGTCTCTGCTCGATATTCTGGTGCTGGGGGGCTGGGTGATGATTCCCCTGGTTCTGCTCTCCCTGCTCACCATTTATCTCCTGATCGAACGGCTCATCACCATTCGCCAGGCCGACTCCGACCCGCAGGCCATCACGGATCGCGTCCGGGAGTACGTGCGAAACGGCAACGTCGACGCGGCCATCCAGTACTGCGAGCAGGAAGACGTGCCCATCACCCGCATCCTGAAGCAAGGTCTCGAACGGCTGGGACGGCCCATCTCGGAGATTCAGGACGCCGTCCAGGCCGCTGGGAAACACGAGACGTTCGACCTGGAGAAGCGCACCAATCTTTTGGCGAGTATCGCCGGCATCGCCCCAATGCTCGGGTTCTTCGGCACGGTGGTCGGTATGATCAGGGCCTTTCAGCAGATTCAGAACCTGCAGGGGAACGTGAATCCGTCTGTGCTGGCTGGGGGCATCTGGGAAGCTCTCGTGACCACTGCGGCGGGCCTGCTCGTCGGCATCCTGGCGCTCTTTTCGTACAATTACCTCATCGGCCGCATCCGGCGCCTCTCAAACGACATGGAGCGTTCCGCCACCGACTTCATCGACCTGTTGCAGGAACCGGTCCCGCCTGAGCGGTCCGAAGAACTGCCCTCGTAGCGGTCCCTCGTTTCCGTGCTCCCCCTCGCCCCGCACGCTCCCCCCTCACGCCCCTACGCTTTCCCCCGCCATGCCGCTTGACTTTTCCCCGTCCCGCGAACCGGAGACCACCTTTAGCCTCGCGGGCATGACGGACGTCGTGCTCCTGCTCCTCATCTTCTTCCTGCTCACCTCCAGCTTCATTCCTCAGATGGGCATTCAGGTGAACCTGCCGCAGGTCGACAGCTCATCCCCGGTCTCCGAACAGTCCATCACGGTGTCGCTCACGAAGGACGGGAGCTATTACGTCGCCGAGTCGCCGGTGCCAAAGGCGCGCCTGGTCAGCGAACTTCGGTCGACCCGCACGGACCAGCAGTTTTTGATTGTGCGGGCGGACCAGGAGGCGAGCATCGGCCAGTTTGCGGCGGTGGCCTCGGCGGCCCAGGCCCTCAACATGCGGGTACTGGTGGCCACCGAGCGAGCTGGGCCGTCGCGGTAGAGAGGCTGAGACGTTTTCCGTCCCAGGCGATCGGCGGCCCCGGGTGAACACAGAATTCAGTCCAGCACGGACCTTCGCCCGGAGTTTTCACGGGACGCTACTGCGGCGTCAGTGGCGGCCCCATCTGTTCATGTTTTCTCCTCGACGATGCGGGGGTCGCCTGCAGTGCGCACACGGCATGCGCAAATAGCACGGCATGCGCAAATCGTATCGTGAACCGCCGCTTGTGCCTCGGGCTACGCCTCTCGTGAGAACACCGGGTTAGAGCGGTGGTGCACGACTTTGCTCAGGTGACTGTCCTGGTGTTCGAAATGGGATTTGAGATCGCGGCTGAAATCGAACACCTTTAGTGTGTCGGTCTGCGAGGCCTGTACCCTGGTCTCCAATCGACGAAAACCGGCACAGCGGACTACGTAGAGACGAATCCCTGCACATTCCCCCGATCCCCACCATGGCCTCTGACAACTCACGTCGCGATTTTCTGAAGAAGCTTACCGCCACCTCGGTGGCGGCTGGATTCGCTCCCTCGGCCTTTGGCTCCGACGCCACCCCCGTCCCGGCTCCAGATCTTCCGTCCTTTTCCGCGAACAACCGCATTCAGATCGCCACAATCGGGATGGGGATTATCGGGTTTGTCGACACCCGAACGGCGCTCACAATTCCCGGGGTTGAGCTCGTCGCGGCTGCAGACTGCTACACGTCTCGTCTGGCACGTACGAACGAGGAGTTCGGGGAGGATGTCGTCACGACGCAAGATTACCGCGAGATTCTCGATCGCTCCGACGTGGACGCAGTGCTTGTCTGCACTCCAGATCACTGGCACGCCCGGATCGCACAGGACGCCATGAAGGCCGGGAAGGATGTTTACTGCGAGAAGCCGATGGCGCAGACCCTCTCAGAGGGACGCGCCATGGTCGAGACGCAGCGAGAAACGGACCGGGTGCTGCAAGTTGGCAGTCAGTACGCAAGCTCCATCGTCACGGCCAAGGTGCGGGAGCTGTACGAGTCGGGGGCCATCGGGGAGCTGAACATGGTCGAGGCCCAGTACAACCGAAACTCGTCGATCGGGGCGTGGCAGTACTCCATTCCGCCGAAGGTCTCTGAGGACGAGATCGCGTGGGAACGCTTCCTGGGCGATGCCCGGGATCGAGAGTTCGACCCCGTTCGCTTCTTTCGCTGGCGCAACTACTGGGACTACGGGACCGGCGTAGCGGGAGATCTCTTCGTGCATCTTCTGACCACTGTGCACTACGTTACGGGCTCGCTCGGCCCCACGACGGTGACCTCCACGGGCGGACTGCGGTTTTGGAATGACGGGCGGGACGTGCCGGATGTCCAGACCGGGCTGTTCGAGTATCCGGACGTGGACGCCCACCCCCCATTTACGTTATCTCTCCAGACCAACCTGGCCGACGGGAGCGGCGGCGGACAATCCTTCCGTTTTATCGGGGACGAGGGGGCCATCGAGCTGGAAGGAAATCGCGTGGTGCTCACGCAGGATGTCCGTACGCCTCCCTCTCCCGACCAGCTCGTGAACGGTTACAACTCCGTGCGGACGTTTTCGGAAGACGTGCAGGAGCAGTTCCGGAAGGACTACACAGCGACGCACGACCAGGCCGACCAGCCCGACGAGCTCAACACCACTAGCGACTTCCAGGCCCCTGACGGCTACGACTCCCGGCTGGACCACTTCGCCCACTTTTTCTCGGCCATGCGGGATGATGGCTCCGTCGTCGAAGACGTTGAGTTCGGGCATCGGGCCGCCGCACCGGCGCTCATCTGCAATCAGAGTTACCGTGAGGGCAAACGCTACCACTGGGATCCGGAGGCGATGGAGATGAGCGGATAGGCCACCGGAACGCTGTCCGTCTCAAGCAGCCTCCTCCCCGAGCCCTGAAGGACCGGGCGGGATAGATTTGTTTACAACGAGACCCCTGCGCCCTCCTGGTGGATCGCTCGGGAGAGGATGACCTGCGCTACCCCTGCCACCAGTCGCGGTCCAGCGAGCGGTACTGGATGGCCTCCGACACGTGCTGGGGCTGAATGCACGTGGACGACTCCAGGTCGGCCACCGTGCGCGCCACCTTGAGGATGCGGGTGTAGCCGCGAGCGCTGAGGCCGAGGCGATCCGACGCGGTGCGCAATAGGTTCTGCCCCGCCTCGTCGAGGTCGCAGTGCTCCTGCACGCGCTGGGCGTCCATCTGGGCATTGCTGTAGACATCGGGCGCATCGCCGAACCGACACGATTGCTGTTCCCGGGCCCGCACCACTCGCTTCCGCACTGTGGCCGACGACTCTCCGGTCCGCTCGGCACTCATCTCCTCGAAGTCCACCGGCGCCACCTCCACGTGCAGGTCGATGCGGTCCATCAGCGGACCGCTGATCTTGCCGAGGTAGCGCTGTACCTGGGCGGGCGTGCAGACGCACTCCTGGTTCGGGTCGTTGAGGTGGCCGCACGGACAGGGATTCATGGAGGCAACGAGCATGAAGCGGGCCGGGTAGGTGACCGTCGTCTCCGCCCGGCTGATGGTGATGCGGCCCTCCTCCATCGGCTGGCGGAGCACCTCGAGGACCCGGCGCTGAAACTCGGGCAGCTCGTCGAGGAACAGGACACCATTGTGCGCGAGGGAGATCTCGCCGGGCGTGGGGTGGGCTCCGCCTCCACAGAGGCCCGCATCGGAGATGGTATGATGGGGCGCCCGGAAGGGGCGGGTGGCGAGAATGCCGTGGTCGGATTGCAGCTCGCCGCTGACGGAGTGGATCTTCGTCGTCTCCAGCGCCTCGTCGGTGCTGAGGGGCGGCAGGATGGTGGGCATGCGGCGGGCCAGCATGGTCTTGCCGGAGCCGGGTGGACCCACCATGAGCGCGTTGTGCCCGCCGGCGGCCGCCACTTCGAGGGCCCGCTTCACGTTCTCCTGCCCCCGCACGTCGCTGAGGTCGCGCCGATACCGACGGGCCTCCTCGAAGATGGCGTCAAGGTCGTTCGTGTACGGCTCAGGGGCCTCTGACCCGTGCGGGTCTCGCAGAATCTCGAAGGCCTCGGTGATCGTCTCGACCGGAAAGACCGTGAGGTCATCCACGACGGCGGCCTCAGCGGCGTTCTCGGCGGGGACGAGGACGCCCTCGTAGCCCTCTTCGCGCGCCTTCAAGGCCATTGGCAGCACTCCGTTCACGGGCCGCACCGTGCCGTCCAGTGCCAGCTCGCCGGTCAGCCAGTAGCGGTCCAGCACAGCGCCGTTGAGCGTATCGCCGCTGGCGGCCACCCAACCCACCGCCATCGGCAGGTCGAAGGCGGCGCTCTCCTTGGGCACGTCGGCCGGCGCGAGGTTGATGGTGATGCGGCCCCACTCTACGGGGATGCCATTGTTTTCGAGGGCGGCGCGGACGCGATCGAAGCTCTCGCGCACCGCCGCTCGCGGAAGGCCCACCACCGAGAGGCCCCGCATGCCGGAGGCGACGTTCGTTTCGAGTTCGACGGGCAGGGCTTCCACCCCGTGCGTGGTACTGCTCCAGATCTGACTTAGCATGAGACGCCCAGTGTATCGATTTGGCAGCAATGGAATACACTGGGTAGACACATCGGTCCCGGGCGACATAACGTTTGTGCCGCCGGCTCGCGAATCAGGACGACCCGGGTGCGCTCGACGCGACCGCGTTCTCCATGGCGGCCTCCTTCTGGTCGGAGGCGGCCTCGGCGGAAGGGACTGTGCCGTCGCATCGGCGAAGCCCGGGTGGATCGGCCTCCCCGGCCGCCGTATCGGCCAGGAAGGCCTCCAGCTGGTCGTGCTTGTCCTGCGCGTCGCCGTAGCCAATTTCAAGAAGCTGCTCGATGTAACCGGGATGAAAGAGGAGCACGCTCAGCCAGTCGGGGCTCTCTCGCTCGCGGGTCCCCAAGCCGCTGGTGAGCGTTTGAATCGGGCTCGGCACCTGATCCCGGTAGTCGTGTGCCAGGGCGTCCAGGTCCACCGAGGGCCGAATCTGGAGAAGCTCCAACGGTTGCATGCCATGCCGCTTCCCGGGAGGCAGCTCATCCAGAAGCGCGTTGATGCGCCGTAGGGTGTGGGCATCCTGGGGCAGCGCGTCTTGGAAGATGGCGTTCATGAGCACCCCTACGATCTGGGCCGTGGGCGGATACCCCTTCAGCATAATTTCTTCACTCTCCGCCCGGCTCCGCGAGTAGTGCGTCGAGATGGCCAAAATCTTGTCCGCCCCGAGGTGGACGGCCGGCGCGAGGGGCGCGGAGAGGCGGATCCCTCCGTCCCCGTACCAGGAGTTGCCGATGCGTACGGCGGGAAAGACGAGTGGCAGGGCCGTGGACGCCATCACGTGGTTTACGGTAAGCTGCGTGTGCCGCCCAATCCGGTCCGGTCGTTCCCAGGCGTCGAAGTCGTCCCCCTGCACCCAGGTCGCCGTCTGTCCCGTGGCGTAGTCGGTGGTCATCACGGCCAGGGCCCGCAAGCGTCCATCGGCCAGATTGGGGGGCACCCCCGAGAGCGTGCCGTCCGGCTCGTCGAGGTGGTCGCGGAGCGTCTCCGAGAGGGGCGTGGTATCCAGCAGACCGTGCGTCGATCGCACGTCTGCCGAGGTGGGCTCCTCTGGAGGCACTGCCTGCGCGTCCCAGAGCATGTCCCAGAGCAGGCCTAAACTGGACCCCACCTCGATGATGTCGTTGAGCTCCCGCCCCGTCCAGGCGTCGACCACGTGCTGGGCGGCCTCCTCGAACGTGCCCGTGTGGTTGCCCAGGTGGGCCGCGTTGATGGCCCCGGCCGAGACGCCGGTCTGGATGGGGAAGTAGGCCTCGGGAAAGGCCTCGGCGACGTAGCGGATGACCCCGGCCTGGTAGGCTGAGCGCGCCCCGCCCCCCGGAAGGAGAATGCCGGGAACCGAACGGTCCGGGGCCTTCCCCAAGAGCCGGGTTATCTTTTGCCGGAGAGCACGAAGCATGGGGCATCGGGGATAGGCATTGAGACATCGTACAGGGAAGGTGACACTCACACGGTACAACTGCAATTCAGACAGTCACTTTCGGCGCGTGTGGCCTGGTGCCTTGCTCCATGAACCCGATTCGGAGCAGGATCTTGCCCTCCTCCTTCCATCCGTGCGTGGGTCCAGAGACGGTTGGTCCTGTTGGAACCGACGCTCCTCGCCGATATGTTAGACTGTGCGATCTGTCCTTGCGGTCCCCCAACGCTTTTCCGAGCTGATTCTTCTGTCTTATGCGCCCTCTCCTGTTGTACTGCCTAGTCGCCTCACTCCTCATCGTTGCCCCCACCCGGGCCCAGCAGTCCCCCCCGGACGCCGAAACCCAAATTGCGGCGGCGGTAAAGGCCGCCCCCGAGTCCATGCGCGACGCGGCCACCGTACGGGGCTATGGGCCGGACGGCACCCTGACAACGCTTCGGGAAGGGTCCGGCCTCCTCATCTGCCTTGCTGACGACCCGGAAGAGGACGGCTTCCACGTCGCGTGCTACCACGAATCGCTGGGGCCCTTCATGCAGCGGGGCCGGGAGTTGCGGCGCCAGGGCGTGACGGCTGTCGACAGCGTGCGCCGTGCGGAAATTGCGGACGGCACCCTCGCTTATCCGGACCATCCCGCCGCCCTTTACAACCTGTCTGGCACCTACGAGGCCGCGGCCGACACCGTCCGCGACAACCGGGCCAGCCCTGGGCCCACATCATGATTCCAAATCCGTGAGCCCCACGTTCCCTCTCCCACTCCCTCCCCAATTCGTCGAACCTCAACCTTCCAGGTCCGAGGTTGGGCACCGCCTCTTTGCCTCTCGCTCATCACGTCTCCTCTCCCAACCATGAGCTCTGACTACCGAACCGAAAGCGATTCTCTCGGCGACGTGCGCGTTCCGGCCGACGCCCTCTACGGCGCCCAGACGCAACGGGCCAAAGAGAACTTTCCCATCAGTGACCTCCGCTTCTCTCGCCGCTTCATCGAAGCCCTCGGCCACGTCAAGCGCGCGGCGGCACAGGCCAACCACGATCTCGGTCTTCTCGACACCGCCCCCGCGGAGGCCATTGTGGAGGCGGCGGAAGAGGTGATCGAGGGGCGGCACGACGCGGAGTTTGTGCTCGACATCTTCCAGACGGGGAGCGGCACCTCCACCAACATGAACGCCAACGAGGTGATCGCCAACCGTGCTTCCGTCCTGGTCGGCGCCGAGCGGGGGAGCAAGGCCGTCCACCCCAACGACGATGTCAACAGGTCCCAGTCGTCGAATGACACCATTCCGACGACCCTGCACGTGGCGGCCCGAATGAGCCTCGAACACGAGCTGCTGCCGGCACTGGAGGCGCTCCATGACGCGTTCAGTGCCAAGGCCGAGGAATTCGATGACGTGCTGAAGAGCGGTCGCACCCACCTTATGGACGCCACGCCTGTACGGCTGGGACAGGAGTTCAGTGGGTACGCGGCCCAGATTGAGCACGCCGTTCGGCGCATCGAACGGGCCTCGAATCGCCTCTCGGAGGTGACGCTCGGCGGCACGGCCACCGGCACCGGCCTGAACTGCCCGGAGGACTTTCCCGAGACCGCCCTCCAGCACCTTGCCGACGCCACGGGACTCACCTTTTACAGGACCGACAATCACTTTGCTCAGCAGGCGGGAAAAGAGCTGTACCTCGACGCCCACGGCGCCCTCAATACGCTCGCAACTGCGCTGCTCAAGATTGCCAATGACCTGCGGCTCCTGTCCAGCGGCCCCACCAGCGGCATCGGCGAGATCGAGCTGCCCGTCATCCAGCCCGGCTCGTCCATCATGCCCGGCAAGGTGAACCCGGTGCAGAGCGAGCAGGTGATGATGGTGGCCACGCAGGTGACGGGCAACCACCAGACCATCACCGTCGCCAACACGCACGGCAACTTCGAGCTCAACGTGATGATGCCGGTCATGGCCCACGCCATGCTCCAGAGCATCGACCTGCTGGCCAGCAGCGTGGACGCCTTCCGCACCAAGTGCGTGGAGGGCATCAAGGCGGACCGCGAGCGGTGCCGGGAGCTGCTGGAACTGAACCCCTCACTTGCAACGGCCCTCAACACGGCCATCGGCTACGACAAGGCCAGCGAGGTCGCCAAAACCGCAGCGGCACGCCGGGAGAGCGTGCGGGACGTCGTGAAGACGATGGACCTCCTCAGCAACGAGGAGCTCGACGAATACCTGAACGTCCGCCGCATGACGGAGCCTGGGATCCCCGGGGACGCATAACGTTAAGTTTTCCGTAGATGTTATTTCCCCACCCCGGAACGACGGATTTCCCGGCATCTTTTCCGCTCGGCTCTCGTATGCAATACCCACTGGTACGAAACGGCACGGGACGCTCGTTTGGATATGCAAGCAAACATCTGTCCCGTGACCGGACGTCACCGCGCTAGTGCAGTTTCAAGCAATCCCTTTTGCAATGGAGTCATCTTGAGCGGAGCGGAGTCAAAGGGGCCCGAAGGGTCATCCTCTCGGGATCTCCCAGAATAGAGCGAAAACGCTGGGTTCAAAGAGATTCTTCGGTCGCTTGGCAGCTCCCTCAGAATGACGAGTCCTTCACGACCACAAAAGGATCTCTTGAACGTGCACTAGGACGATGCCCTGCTCTCAATCGCGATTCTTTCCCACGATTTCTCCGTCTCTCTATGAGCACTCAAGGCAAAATCTCCCTCGCCGTCGTCGTGGGCGGCGCCTTTCTGGCCGGCCTTCTGTTCGCCACCGCTGGGGCCAACCTTTTCGGGGCCGGCGACGCCGTTGGGACGCCCGGACAGGCCGCAAACCTGAACGGCTCCGCCACCCTGGACGGTTCAACAGCGATCGAACAGTCCGCCAACAGCACTCCCAGCGACTTCGAAACGGCCTTTTCGAGAGTTGCCGAGTCTGTTAATCCGGCGGTCGTACAGATTCGTGCCGCGAAGGTCGTGGACCGGCAGATGCCGACGCCCTTCGAAGGAACGCCCTTTGAAGAGTTCTTTGGGCAGCCGGGCCCCTCCCAGCCCGATGTCCGTCAGGGCCTTGGCTCGGGCGTGATCGTGCGCTCGGATGGACACATCGTCACCAACAACCACGTGATTCAGGACGCCGAGCGGTTGAGCGTGCGTACACTCGACGGCACACAGTACGACGCCGAAGTGGTGGGCACCGATCAGTTCAGCGACCTGGCGGTGCTCAAGATCGATGCCTCGGGCCTCAAGGCCGTGAGTTTCGGCAACTCCGATCAACTGGACGTCGGACAGTGGGTGCTTGCCTTCGGCTCACCGCTCGACCCCAAGTTGAACAATAGTGTGACGGCCGGCATCGTCAGCGCCCTTGGTCGCCTCCGGTCTCCATCCCGGCGGGCTCGGGGATCGAACCAGGGGGGCGGCGTGAACAACTTCATTCAGACGGACGCGGCGATTAATCCCGGCAACTCCGGCGGCCCCCTAGTCAACCTTCAGGGCCAGCTCGTGGGCATCAACACCGCCATTGCGTCCCGAACTGGCGGGTATCAGGGCATCGGGTTCGCCATTCCCTCGGGCACCGTCGAGCGCGTGGCCACGCAACTCGTTGAGGAGGGAAACGTGCGCAGGGCCTACCTCGGCATCCGCTACGGCCCAGCTCCCGAGTCGCTCATTCAGAACGAAGACCTTCCTCAAGGCTCCGCCGTGGTTTCACAGGTGGAAACGGGAGACCCCGCCGCCGAGGCTGGATTGGAGGCCGGCGACATTATAACCGCTATCGAGGGGGAGCCCCTCGACAACTACCTGGAGCTCGGCAACAACATCGCCAGCATGCAGCCCGGGGATGAGGTATCGCTCCGCGTTAACCGCGACGGGGAGACCCGCACGTTCACGGTGACGCTAGGGGCGCGGGGAGACATGCAAACGGCCGACGCGGAATCGGGCGGCGAAGCCCCCCCCTCCTCCCCAGAAAGCCTCCAGGAGGACCTCGGGCTCCAGTTGCGCGACGTGACCCCGCAGGTCGCGCGTCAGCTTGGCCTCGAGCAGGACCAGGGCGTCCTCATCACGGATGTGGACCAGTCAAACCCGATGATCCGCGATTCGGGGCTCCAACCCCGACAGGTCATCTTTGAGATGGCCGGGCAGAGGATTTCGGACATGGAGACCTTCATGAAGGTGTACCGGGACATCGAGTCGGGCAGCGCCTTTCGGATGGCCGTGCGCAATCCTGACGGATACGTCTTCGTAACCAGTCTTCAGAAACCTAGCGGTAACGGCTAGGAGCCAGCCCCGTCTTCCACAAATACTCGATAGTATTGGGAGAGGGCTGCAAGAATCCCCCGCGCTTTCGCCGGGGGAGAAGTCAAGCCCCACCTTCTGGTGTAGAGGGTGGGGCTTTCGTGTGCGGTCACGGATGCTTCAGCGCCTCCTCCCCAGCATTTTCCTTTTCATCTCCACTCCGCTGCTCGTGTCTAATCAATCTGATCCCCCAACCCCCGGCGCTCCCCCTGATGCCGATCGGATTGCCGCCCTGCGCAAACAGGCGGACGCCGAGGGAGAGTCCGTAGAGGTCACGTTTCCTGCCGCCGACGGCACGACGAAGCGGTTCGTGGTGTCGCCCCGCGGGACATGTGTTCTTCTCGCCAACACTCGCGAGGATTCGTTCAACCCCTCGGTCGCACCCAAGGATATCGCGGCCTCTCTCCAGGAGCAAACGCCCGGGTGACAAGGCGGGCGAACGCTGGGCTCGCGAACACCTACGTCGTGACGACGCAGTTGGTCGTGCCGAACTCATTGGGCTCGAAGTCGTCGGCGTCGTCCTCGTCGATCCAGCCGTCCTCGTCGCTGTAGTACCGGAAGGCGAAACGGTGATCCTCGGGAAGCTCGACGTTGGTGCTGTAGGTTTGATTGCTGCGCCGGACGAATTGGTGCTCTCCAGGGGTCCAGTCGTTGAAGTCGCCAACCACCGAAATATCGCCGTTGTATGGGTGATCTTCCGGAAGGACGAATGTGACCTTGACGCGGTCGCTGGTTTGCTTATCTACCTTCTTAATCATGATCGGGTCGTAGTGAGATTTGTGAATGGGAACCGAAGTACAAGCAACAAGGAGACGGGGTCTCCTCCATCGTTCTGTGGTACGCCTCAGCTTACGAAGAGGAGATGACATTTGAGAAATTGCACGGTTCCCGGAAAGCGCTTCCTTCGATTCTTTTTCGCAAGGAGGTGAGCCGATCACCACTCCCAGCCTCCCTTCCTCCCGGAAGATTTTCCGTTCCCAACGCCTTTGGTCTCCACCTCAATCGCCTTCTCCGGCCTTCAACCCCGATCGCGGCCTCGTGCCCCGCTCCCTCGTTGTAAGATTGGTGCGCAGGCGTTACTCTTGTGGGTGTAATTGAACGCCATGATCCACGCCTTGTGGGTCCCTCTCGTTTTTCTACGCCACGGTTTTTCCGGATGATCGACCGTCTTACCATTATCGGCACCGGCCTTATCGGCGGCTCCCTGGGGCTCGTGTGGGCCCAGCGCCGTCCCGACATTACAATCGTGGGCCATGACCGGCCCGAGGTGCTAGAGCAAGCCGAGGAGCGGGGGGCGATTGACAAAAAGGCCGCCGATCCCATATCGAGCGTGGCGGACACCGACCTCGTGGTTCTTGCCACGCCGGTCGCCACGACCCTTCGTCTTCTCGACACCATTGCCCCCCGCCTCCCCGACGGCTGCCTCGTAACCGACGTTGCCTCTGTGAAGCAGCCGGTGATCGAGCAGGCCCACGATGTCTTGCCGGATCAGGTCGGCTTTCTGGGCGGTCATCCCATGTCGGGGGCGGAGCACAGCGGGATTGATCACGCCGACCCGCTGCTCTTCGAGAACGCCGTCTACAGCCTGTGCCTGCCCGACGACACCGACGAGGAGGCCCTGGAGGGATCGCTGTCTCCGGTTGTCGATCTCGTAGAGGCGACGGGGGGGCGACCTCTGGTGTTGGAGGCGAAGCGGCACGATCGGCTCGTTGCGGCGGTCAGTCACGTCCCGCAACTCTTGTCCGTGGCCCTCGTCAATCTTGTCGCAACCACCGAGGACGAGGAGGATCTGGCCCTGCATCTCGCCGGGGGCGGATTTCGGGACATGACCCGCATCGCCGCGTCACCCTTCGAGATGTGGCGGGACGTGCTGGTGGGCAATGAGGGCGCGATCCACGACGCCCTGAGTCGCCTCCGTCGCCACCTCCGAGAGATCCGTAACCGACTCATCGAAGAGGACCTGGACGCGCTCGAAGAGACCTTCGACGAGGCCCAAGAGGCCCGGGCGGCCATTCCCGGGGATAGCAAAGGCTTTTTGCATCCGCTCTCCGACATTTACGTGCGCGCCTCCGATGAGCCGGGCGTCCTCCACGACCTGACGGGCCATCTCGTGGACGCCGACATTAACCTCAAAGACATTGAACTCCAGGCCATCCGCGAGGGAACGGGAGGGACCTTTCGGCTGGCGTTCGAGGACGGCGCAGACGCCGAGGCGGCCGTCACGGTGCTCTCGGACGCCGGATACGACGCCTGGCGACCGTGACGCAGTAAAATCATTGCCCCTTCGTTGATAAAACTGCCGCCGTCGGGTATTATGGGATGTTAGGTTGGAAGTCGGGGAATCATTGTGTCGGGAGCAGATGTCCGCTCGGGGAGGAGACGGGTTCGCATATTGGCGTCTTTCGTGTGGGCACGGACACCAACGAAATACGCAATACGAAATCTTTCCCCCTCACCCCTCCCTCCCACGGCAATCGCATCTTGACCTAAGGCCTGATGGTGCCCCGATCCGAGGCGGTGTGTTCGTGCTCCCACGCGCCCTCTCGCCCGCGCCACTCGGGCCACTCGGGCAGTTTCGTTGATCAGAGGCGGACGAGCCTCCACACCACGAAGGAAATCTTTAACATACGATCGCCCTGCCCCTCCCTTCTCGCCGTCTCCTCCCAATCACCCGCGCCCCATGGCCGATCAAGCCACGTCTCTTCAGACGACGCCCCTCCACGCCGTCCACGACGACCTCGGCGCCCGCATGATGGCGTTTGGCGGATTCGAGATGCCCGTGCAGTACTCCGGCATCATCGAGGAACACATGGCCGTCCGCCAGGACGCCGGCCTGTTCGACGTGAGCCACATGGGCGAAGTCCTCATTCGGGGTGATCGGGCGCTTGACTTCGTCCAACACCTCGTCACCAACAACGCCGCTAATCTCTACGACGGCCGGGCGATGTACACCGTCATGTGCACGCCGGACGGGGGCATCATCGACGACGGCATTGTGTATCGGCGAGCCGAGGATCAATACATGATGGTGCTCAACGCGGCCAACACGGAGCGGGACCTGACGTGGATGCACGACCACAATTCGATGGACGCTACCCTCCAGGACATTTCTCGGGAGACCGCCCTTCTCGCCCTTCAGGGCCCGAAGGCGCTCGACATTGCACAACCGTTCCTCGACGACGATCTCGACGACTTGTCGTTTTACCACTTCTGGGAACGGAGCGATGGGGCGTTTCTGGGCTGCGACAGCGCCCTCATCTCCCGGACCGGATACACGGGGGAGCCGGGCCTGGAGCTCTACGTCCCGGCCGATCAGGCCGAACACGTCTGGACGACCCTCCTGGACGCGGGCGAAGAGCACGGCCTTAAGCCAGCGGGGCTCGGTGCGCGCGACACGCTTCGCCTCGAAGCCGGGCTATGTCTCCACGGAAACGACATCACCGAGGAGACCAACCCGTACGAGGCGGGCCTCGGGTGGCTGGTGAAGCTCGATAAAGGAGCGTTCATCGGTCGATCGGCGCTTGAAGAGATCCAGGAGGAGGGTCCCACACGCAAACTCGTCGGCTTTGTGGCCACCGAGCGGGGCATCCCCCGTGCTGATCACGTGATCCAATCCGCGGACGGTGAGACCATCGGGGTTGTGACGAGCGGCACCCAATCCCCTCTCCTCGACGCGGGAATTGGGCTCGGCTACGTGCCCAACGATCCCCGCTACACGGAGGCCCTGACGGTTTCGCCACTGCCTACTTTCTCCTCGCATCGTTCTGACTCCGTCCTAATTTCGTCTCCCCTCTTTCGATGGACGCCGAAGTCTTTTTGACACACTCCAACATCTCAGAAGGAGACGTCCAGGATCGGACGGTCGTCGTGATCGACGTGCTGCGCGCCTGCTCGACCATCGTGACTGCCCTGAACCGGGGCGCCCGTGCCGTACTGCCCGTGCTCGACATGGCGCAGGCCGGAAAGCTGGCGACCAACCTCGACCCGGACGTATACCGCCTCGGCGGAGAGCGCGGCGGAGAAAAGATCGAAGGATACCACCTCGGCAACTCTCCGCAGGAATATACCCGAGAAAGCGTAAAAAGGCGCGACGTGATCCTGAACACCACCAACGGCACCCGCGCGCTTGAGCAGGCCAAGGAGGCCGACCATCTCGTGGCGGCGTGCTTTCTGAACGCGGGGCGGGTCGTTGACTTCGTTCAGCACCACACTGATGCCGTCACCATCGTATGTGCGGGACACCGGAACCGCCTGTCCCTGGAAGACACGCTCTGTGCCGGACTCCTTCTCGATCGGCTCTGGGACGGGGACGAGCCCTATCCAGTGACCGACTCTGCCCATACGGCGTACACCCTCTACCACACGGACCGGGAAAATCTCGACACCGCCCTCCGGGGCGCCAACCACGCGGAGCAACTCGCCAGTCAGGGCTACGAGGAGGACCTGGACTACTGCTTCCGGATCGACGCAGTGCCGGCACTTCCCTACTACACGGAGAATCGCCTCCGTCTGTACGAGGACATCTCGGACTGAGATGCAGTCACAGCCGGGCGGCGCACGAGCAGATCGTTGCATTTCTGCACTGCCTCGGGCACTTTACTGTTGGAGTGGGGTCTCCTTGAACAGTGAACACACATGCAACGAGGGCTTCTCCTCCCTTCGCATCCGCTCTTGCCACTTGTTCTCTCGGTCGTATGGCTGGCTCGGCCTCCAACACGAAGACAGACGGAGAGGGCGCGGCCTTCCTGATCCCCCCTCGCCGGAAGGTGGAGATTATGGGGCTGGTGCTCATGGTGCTGGGCCTCCTTCTGTCCCTTGCCTTCCTCTCCTACCACCCCGAGGACGCCTCCGTCCTCCGCTCGGCCCAACTGAGCGAGGTCCTGTTTCAGCCGCAGACCGCCCCCACCGAGGTGCCCGTCCAGAACCTTCTCGGGCTTCTTGGCGCCCAACTTGCCCAGGGACTTATTTCTGGCTTCATCGGCTACGGCGTCCTTCTCCTGAGCAGTCTCCTCATGGTGTGGGGCTATGTGGTCTTCCGCCGCGCTTCCCTCCACCCACTCATCTATCCTTCTGTCCTAACGATCCTCTCGGCCTTCGTGCTCGCCTGCCTGATGGGCTGGTTCGACCACACTCTCGAGGCCTCGCTCACGGCCTGGGCCGGAACCGTCGGCATCGGCACCGCGGGCTGGCTGCAAAACGTGTTCGGCGAGGTGGGGTCGTTCATTCTCCTGTTCCTCTCCGTCGCGGTGATGCTCCTGCTGGTGGTGGACCACGACATTCAGCGAACGGTGGATCGGGCCATCGAGGCCGTGCAGGCGATCGTGGCCGGCATGGTGGCACTGGGCGCGTACGTGGAAAGACAGTGGGCCCAGGCACGGGCTCACTCGAATCCCCGCTCAGTCGCCACGGACGAAGAGAACGCTTCCTCCGCCCCCCCAGAGCCGTCCGCCACGACCTCTTCGTCCTCTGCTGAGCCACCCTCTCCTCCGAAACCGCGTTCTCCGGACGACGCAGTCGAGCCCGCCCCAACGCCCCCGAAGACGACGGCTCCGGATGAGCCCTCGGAGCCCGATACGGAGGACCGTCCCCGTCGAAACGATCTATTCCGTTCCGAGGCCGGTTTCACGTCTCCACCGGCGGACGAGAAGACAGATGCGCCGTCTAGACCGGAGGAAAACGAATCAGATTCTGCCGCAGTCGACTCGGCGTCCTCGGCGCCTCCCCCCGAAGAGACCCGGAACTCTTCTTCCTCTGCATCCGACTCTCCCTCACCCTCGTCCGACGAGCGCTCAACCGTCGAAACGACCAACGATGATGCCGCTCGGGAGGAGCTTGGGGACGACGTTTCGATGACGGTGCAGGGACAGGTCGAAGAGGAGACGACCGACGAAATCAACCGGTCCCCCGAAACGCCGGAGGACTTCGAGTACGAGTCTCCCTCCTTGGGCCTTCTTGATGAGTCCGCCCACGACGACGCCACGATCGACCGAGAGGAGCACGAGAAGAACAAGCGGATCCTCCTCGACAAGCTCGACATGTACAACATCGAGATCGAGGAGATTAATGCCGTCGTGGGCCCCACGGTGACCCGCTACGAACTTACCCCCGCGCCCGGCGTCAAGATCAGCCGCATTAAGTCGCTCGAAGACGACCTGGCGATGGCGATGGCGGCGCCCGGCGTTCGGATGATTGCCCCCATTCCGGGCAAGTCCGCCGTCGGGGTCGAGATTCCGAACCGGAATCGAGAGCTGGTGCGCCTCCGCGACGTGATCGGCACCACGAAGTTTCAGGACACCGACCTGGACCTGCCCCTTCCGCTCGGAAAGACGATCGAGGGCGAGGTGTACCTGGACGACCTCACCACGATGCCGCACCTCCTTATTGCCGGCGCCACCGGGTCCGGCAAGTCGGTGGGCCTCAACGCCCTCATCACCGGCCTCATCTACGCCTGCCATCCGGCGAATCTGCGGTTCGTCATCATCGACCCGAAGAAGATCGAGCTCCAGCAATACACGCCGCTCGAAACCCAGTTTGTGGCGGTGCCGGAGGACATCGACCAGACCGTGATCACCGATGTGGACGAGGCCTCCGGCGTCCTCAAGAGCGTAGAGCGCGAGATGGAGACCCGCTACGACCTTCTTTCGGACGCCAGCGTGCGCAACATTACGGGGTACAACGAGAAGTTCCAGGCCGGTGAGCTCGACCCGACGGAGGGCCATCGGCACATGCCATACCTCGTCGTGGTGGTCGACGAGTTGGCCGACCTCATGATGGCGGCGGGCGACGACGTGGAGGGCCCCATCTCTCGGCTCGCCCAGATGGCCCGGGCCGTCGGCATCCACCTCGTCCTGGCTACACAGCGGCCCTCGGTCGACGTCATTACGGGGCTCATCAAGGCCAACTTCTCCTCCCGCATCGCCTTTGAGGTGGCCTCGCGCGTCGACTCGCGCACGATCTTGGATCAGGGCGGGGCCGAGGACCTCGTCGGGAACGGCGACATGTTGTTCCTGAGCGGCAGCGACCTCCGACGCCTGCAGGGACCGTTCGTCAGCGTGGAGGAGGTCGAGACGGTCGTGGAGCACGTGGCCGACCAGCCCGGCGTGACGCCCTATACGCTTCCCTCCCTTCAGGACGCCGGCCACGGGCCGGACGAGACCCTGGGCGTAGAGGACACCGACGACAAATTCGAGGAGGCCGCGCGGGTCATCATTCGCCGACAGCAGGGCTCGGTGTCGCTTCTCCAGCGGAAGCTGGCCGTGGGCTATACGCGCGCCGCCCGGATTGTGGACCAGCTCGAGGAGGCGGGCATCGTGGGTCCCTTCAACGGCACGAAGGCCCGTGAGGTGCTTGTGGAGGATGAGGAGGAACTGGATGAATTGCTCCACGGAGACGACTCGGAAGAAACGGAGCCGGATGCTGAGAATTTGTCGTAGTCTGTATTTCGTATTGCGGAGTGTAGAACCAAGGCTCACCACTCGATGCGCAATACGGAATACGCAATATGAAATACTCCCGCTGTACACGTCATTCTGCCAACCTCCTCTTCCCACCCTCAATCCCCTCAAATGGATCCCACGTTTCCTACCATCGGCATCCTCGGCGGCGGCCAACTGGGCAAGATGATGGCGGCCGAAGCGGTGCGCATGGGCATCGAGACCAAGCTCTTGTCCCCTAAGGACGCGGGCCCCATGCGTCCGTACGCGGGGGCCCAAGTCGGAGACTGGACCGACCCGGACGTTCTGCGGTCGTTTGTCTCCGACTGCGACGTGGTCACCGTCGAGAGCGAGTGGGCCCCAGCCGGCGCGGCCGCCGACGTGTTGCCCGACGACACCGCGCTCTGGCCGTCGACGGCGACCCTCTCCCTCATCAAGGACAAGGGCGTCCAAAAACAGCACCTTGCCGATGCGGGCTGTCCGGTGCCCGAGTTCGTCCGCTGCAACACGACGGAGGACGCTCTCGAC
>PXSX01000145.1:33912-36294 GCA_003022655.1 Bacteroidetes bacterium QH_1_64_81
GTGCAGGTGGCCCGGCGCCCCGGAGGCGAGCAGGTCGTCTATCCGGTGGCCTACACCGAGCAGCGCGATCACCGCTGTCACGCCGTGGAGGTGCCGGCGGACATCGATGAGGGGGTTGCTGAGAAGGCCCGCGACCTCGCCCAGGCAGCCGTCGAGGCCGTCGAGGGGGTCGGCCTCATCGCCGTTGAGTTGTTCGAAATGCCAGACGGTGATCTCTTGGTCAATGAGCTCGCGCCTCGGCCCCATAACACTGGGCACTACTCCATCGAGGGCAGTGACACGTCTCAGTTCGAAAACCACGTGCGGGCCATTCTGGACTGGCCCCTCGGCTCCACGGCCCTGCGCCAGCCCGTGGCCGTGATGGTCAACGTGCTGGGCCGTCGCGAGGGCACCCCGCCGCGCAGCACCGGCCTCCCCCGGGCGCTGGACACGGACGGCGTCTCCCCGCACGTCTACGGCAAGCCGGACGTCCGGCCCGGCCGCAAGATGGGACACGTCACTGCTCTTGGAAGCAATCGGGCTGACGTGCGGAAACGGGCCGAGATGGCCGCAGGTGCGATTGAGCTGTAGCACCCCGAGCCTGCTTCCGTTGCCCCGACGTTGCGTCCGCACGTGCCCCATCAGTTCCCGGTCCGGGGCCAATTTTGCGTAGCGTACTTCGTATTGCGTATTTCGCATTGCGTATCTCGTCCCTCGGGAGCACTTACGCACTACGCAATACGCATTTCGGAATACGACCCCCCACTCCCAGCGCTCACCCCCTTTCCATCCGAATACTCATCCGCTCTCAATTCCACATGCCTTCCCCCACTCCCCCTGTCGGCATCGCCATGGGCAGCGACTCCGATCTGCCCGTCATGGAAGACGCCGCGGAGGTCCTCGACGAGTTCGACGTGTCCTACGAAATGCGCGTCCTTTCGGCCCACCGCACCCCCGGCGTGATGAAGGAGTACGCCGAAACGGCCCACGAGCGGGGCGTGCAGGTCATTATCGCCGGGGCCGGGGGCGCCGCTCACCTTCCGGGAATGCTGGCTGCCAGCACCCCCCTACCGGTCATCGGTGTACCCGTCCAGACGAGCACAATGAGCGGGATCGACTCCCTCCTCTCCATCGTGCAGATGCCGGGCGGCGTCCCCGTCGGTTCGGTGGCCATTAACGCCGCAGACAATGCGGCCCTACTGGCCCTGCAGATCCTCGGGACGGAGGATCCATCCATGCAGGAGCAGATGATCGCGTACAAGGAGAACCTCACCGAGAAGGTGGAGGCGATGGATGAACGCGTCCACGAGCAATCGAGCCTTGACTGAGCTCCGGACTCCTCTTCCACAACGTTGTTTCCAGAATGGATGTCCCCAAGCGTGCGGTTGGTCTGGTGGTCCTCCTGATCATCGGGGCCGGGCCGGTCCTCCCAGCCGTTGCGCAGCAACGTGCACCGCTCCCGTCCGAGCAGCACGCCTCCACTCGGCCTCCCTCCGCCGTCGCGGTGGAGACGCTGCCGTCCGTGGACGCGGCGGCGCTCCGGGCCGAAGATCGGGCGCGTTCTGACCGGGTTGGCCCGTATCGATACGGGAAGACCATCGAGACCAACTTTTCCCCCGATCGCGACGGAACGTGGGAACAGCTCTCGTCGGGAGAGTGGCTGTGGCGCCTTCGCATCCGATCCCGGGACGCCGTCTCGCTAAGCGTCGGCTTCACGCAGTTTCAGCTCCCTGCCGGCGCGGCCTTGTACCTGCACGGCCCCGGCGACACGGCGGTCCATGGGCCCTACACGGCGGCGGATGCCACGGCAGAGCAGCACTGGACGCCCCTCATTCGGGGCGAGGAACTGATCCTCGAACTGGTAGTGCCCGCCGATCGTCGTCCAGGAGTCAGACTCGAGATTGGGAAGATCGTGTACGGGTATCGGTCGCTCCCCGGGCGCGAGAAGACTCCACCCTCAAAATCGGGAAGCTGCAACCTCGACGTGGCGTGTGAGGAGGCCGCCCCCTGGCGCGAGCAGGTCCAATCGGTTGGCCGGTACACGTTCGAATCGAACGGCTCGACGTTCCTCTGCTCGGGGGCCCTGATCAATAACACTGCGGAGGACGGTACTCCGTACTTCATGACGGCCGAGCATTGCATTTCCACCCCGGAGGAAGCCACCACGATGGTTTTTTACTGGAACTACCAGAACGAGACCTGTCGCCCCCTCGGAAGCCCCGAAAACAAGTCAGTTACCGACGACGACCTGGGCGAACAAACCTCTTCGGGCGCGGTGCTTCGGGCCCGGCTCGGCAACTGGCATCAGTCGGATCAGATCTCAGGGAAGCCGGACCTGGCCCTCGTCGAAGTGGACGACGAGATTCCGGAGGCGTACAACCTCTACCTCAGCGGATGGAGCCG
>PXSX01000146.1 GCA_003022655.1 Bacteroidetes bacterium QH_1_64_81
CTGCCCCCGCTCCAGCGACGCCTCGATGAGCAGCATGCCGATCGAGTAGGCCTCCTCGCCGGTGGCGCACCCGGGCACCCATGCCCGAATGGGCGTATCCAGATCCCGCTCCTCGAACAGGGTGGGGATCACCTGCTCGTCGAGTGTCGCAAAGGCCCTGGGATTGCGGAAAAACTGGGTCACGCTGACGAGAAGCTCCCGGAAGAGCGCATCGGATTCTCCGTCGGCCTGCTTCAACCGCCGCAGATACTTCTCCAGCGTACCGGTATTGTTGATCTGCATGCGGCGATTGACGCGCCGCAGCATCGTCGGCTGTTTGTAGTTCGAAAAGTCGTTCCCGGTCTGCTCCCGAAGTTCCTCGATGATCGCGTCGAGCGTGTCTTGCTCGTCTTCTGAGAGCGTGTCGGGCCGCCGGGGGAGCTGGATGCGCGGGGCCACGCGCCGCAGTTCTACGAGCCGCCCGGGGAGCTGGGCCACCGGCAGCACGGCGTCCGCCACACCGGTGGCCTCGGCGTGGCGGGGCATGCTCGGGTACTCGGCGTCGCCGGGGTCCTGCACCAGCGTAAAGCCGCCGGCCTCGTGGATGGACCGAAGGCCCGCGCTGCCCCCGCTCCCCGTCCCCGAAAGCACAATGCCCACCGCACGTTCGTTCTCACTCTCGGCCAACGACCGGAAGAACAGATCGACGGGGGCGCGTTCCCAGCGGGGCAGTTCTGGGTCCGCAAGGCGGAGCTCTCCGTCCTCAATCGAGAGGCTCTTGCCGGGAGGAATCACGTAAAGGCGGCCCGGCTCGAGGTGGGTCCGGTCCGACACCTGCTCCGCAGGGATCCCGGTGTGGCGTTGCAGGATGGCCGACAGGTCGCTCTCGTACTCGGGGTCGAGGTGCTGAATGACCACGAACGCCATCTTCGAGTCGTCGGGCACGTGGTCGAAAAACGTCTGTAGGGCCCCGATGCCCCCGGCCGACGCCCCGATGCCGACGACGAAAAAATCATCGTCCTGTTCGGAGGGTGCGGGCGCACCGGAGTTGTTCTCCTCAGAGGGGGGGGCGGTCATGGCAACGAAGCATCAATGTCTGGGAGGGGCGACGAAACGGGTCCGAGTGGCACGGGCGAGAGGGCGCGTGGGAGCATAAACACACCGCCCCGGATCGGGGCACTATCAGACCTCGGGCCAAGATGCGATTGCCGTGCAGGCCAGCATGGATACACTGAGTGGACACGCAGAAATACGTTCATTCGAGAGTCATCCCGATAGGAATCGAGGACAATGTTCTGAGCGACCGACGACCGAAGGGAGGAGCAAGTCGAAGCGCCCCGATCGGAGAGAGGACGTGTGTTCAGAGTGCATCTCTTGGACCTCAGCGGCAACGGTGTAAAGTTGAGCGCTCAGGCTTGAAGACCGTCGAACGTCTCGGATCCAAAGACCCCCGGCCTTGAAAAAATCGGCGTCTCGGAGGTCCCGAAACCGAAACGACCGAAATTCGGCATGCCCGAGCGCTTCGACCGAAGGGAGGAGCGGGAGTT
>PXSX01000147.1 GCA_003022655.1 Bacteroidetes bacterium QH_1_64_81
CAGGGTCTATCTCCGCGTGTGCGGAGGCACCGGGCGGCCCGCCGGGGCTTCGCCCCCTATCCACGGTCTATCTCCGCGTGTGCGGAGGCACCCTCGCGGCGGTCCTCGCTGTCCGCATCCCGAAGGGTCTATCTCCGCGTGTGCGGAGGCACCCTTGACTGGTACCTGCCGGGGAATCACGGCCAGGGTCTATCTCCGCGTGTGCGGAGGCACCCCATCGGGCAGCTCGGTGCCCTCCTGGTCGCGCGGTCTATCTCCGCGTGTGCGGAGGCACCCTATCCGTGTTCAGCCGAACCTCGATGTACGAGGGTCTATCTCCGCGTGTGCGGAGGCACCCCACTCTTCGCGGACACCTGCATGGCGGGCAACGGTCTATCTCCGCGTGTGCGGAGGCACCGGGTACATCTCGTCATCGAGACCGAGCGCTCGGGGTCTATCTCCGCGTGTGCGGAGGCACCAGCGTGCTTCCGGCACTGAACGTGGCGCTCGCGGGTCTATCTCCGCGTGTGCGGAGGCACCCGTTGTTGACCGGATCGGTCTCGACGACGTCGGGGTCTATCTCCGCGTGTGCGGAGGCACCGACCGGAAGGTGATCGTGTCGGACTCAGCGAGAGGTCTATCTCCGCGTGTGCGGAGGCACCGAGCTTCCGGGCATTTTTCTCCGTCACCCCCAGGGTCTATCTCCGCGTGTGCGGAGGCACCCCACGGGCGTCGCGTGTCGTTTCCATAAGTGGAGGTCTATCTCCGCGTGTGCGGAGGCACCATGAACACGTTGATGGCGTGCTCGGTGAAGAAAGGTCTATCTCCGCGTGTGCGGAGGCACCCGTCACCCGTGGAGTCGTAGCTGGTCGAGCGGAGGTCTATCTCCGCGTGTGCGGAGGCACCGTTGGAATCCAGCACCCCCGACCATTGAGCAAGGGTCTATCTCCGCGTGTGCGGAGGCACCGGCCAAAGAACACGACCTTACGACCGGGTCAAAGGTCTATCTCCGCGTGTGCGGAGGCACCCAAGGGGGTCCGCAAATGCGACCCCACGATGTAGGTCTATCTCCGCGTGTGCGGAGGCACCCGTCACAAAGGCCGGAAACCACGTCACGATCACGGTCTATCTCCGCGTGTGCGGAGGCACCCGCCCCATCGATACATCGGACCAACATCATTCAGGTCTATCTCCGCGTGTGCGGAGGCACCATCCGGAACAACCTTCATTTTATAGCTGTCTGAGGTCTATCTCCGCGTGTGCGGAGGCACCCTTACACTACCCACCTACCCAGAAGCAGCCCGAGGTCTATCTCCGCGTGTGCGGAGGCACCCCTGCTACAACTTGTCAGGAGCAGGGAGCTACGGGCCTCTCGCTCCGTGTATTGCTCCAAAGAGCGACAGTCTGTCGCAGGGCATGTTCGCCCCACATACTGAGGGGCAGCGTCGAGAAATGCAATCCGCAGCGACGTGCCCGCCAATGTGACGCCTCAGACTCCGGATTTTCCGGAGTGGGTCCCCCGTTTCCCCCGAAGGAAGACGGTCAATAATGGGCGGTGTTACTTGACGGTTCTTCGATCCCAAGGGTCATCTCCTCGATAATCGTTTCCATCCCCGCCTCAAACTTGTGTGCCCCGCCCTGCGAGGGGTGCCGCACGTACGTGGGATCGGCGTTCACCTCCTTGAGCGCCCGCTCTCCCTTGCGGCCGACGCCCACCGCGCGGCCGGGGTCGAGGGCGTCGAGCAGTCCCCGCAGCAGGTCGTGCCATTCGCGCACCTCCGACCGACGCGGCGTGCGGATGGACAGCGGGTCGTCCGCGTCGTGGGGGTGAAGGGGCAAGCTGTTCCAGACGAAGAAGTGGGGAAAGTACGGCTGAAGGACGCGCCAGAAGATAGAGGCGCTGCATTCGGTGATGGGCACGTCCTTGCGACTCGTGGCCGTGCCGTCGATCGGGAAGTCGGGGGCAGTGAGCTGCGATTCGCTCGTCACCGGCACCCCCGAAAAGCGACAGCCCCAGGGCCCCGGGGCTTCGAGCAGCAAGAAGAGACGCGGGGTCTCGTCAAAGCAGTCCAGGTAGCGGCGCACGTTGTTGCGGCGGTGGGCCGGGGCGTCCGCCACGTCGAGATCATCCCGGCGGTCGCGGTAGGGATTGAAGAGCTCGTCGGTGGACGGGGTGGGGAAGACGTGCGCCTCGAAGAGATCCCAGACCGTATGGAGCATGCTGCGAGGGGGAGAGGGATGCGATGAAGGGAAGAAGTACGGGGGAAGAGGAAAGGGGGGAGGCTTCGGCATTGGGAGTCGGACGACAGCCCGCAGCTTTCCCCACCGCACTACGTGGATTCGCTGGCCGTATCACCGGTGCGGGGGAAGGCAAAGTCCGCGTAGCCCATCTCGGCCGTTCCGAACCAGCGGTAGGCGCTCTCGCGGGCGTCCTTGTAGGCCTCGTAGATCTCCCGGTACTGCTTGTTGCCGGAGGCGTTGTCTTCCAGGGTCTGTGTCGTGATCTCCTGCGCCCGCGTCATGACCTCGTCGGGAAAGCGGCGGAGCGTGATGTCCTGGTCCAGCAGGCGGTCGAGGGCTGCCGGATTTTTGTGGTCGTACTGGGCGAGCATGTTAAGGCTGGCTTCCGACGCCGCCGTCTTCAGCGCGTCCTGGTACTGGGTTGGAAGGCTTTCGTACGCGTCCCGGTTCACGTAGAAGGTGAGAGCGGGGCCCGGCTCCCACCAGCCGGGGTAGTAATAGTGCTGGGCCACCTCGTAGAAGCCGAGCTTCTCGTCGTCGTAGGGCCCTACCCATTCGGCCGCGTCAATCGCACCCCGCTCCAGCGATGGATAAATTTCCCCACTCGGCAGGACCTGCGTGTTGACCCCCATCTCGCTCATGACACTGCCCCCGAGCCCCGGAATGCGCATCTTCAGCCCGCGCATGTCATTCAGGGACGTCACCTCGGTCCGAAACCACCCCCCCATCTGTGTGCCTGTATTGCCGCCCGGCAGGTTGAGAATGTTGAAGTCGGCGAAGAGGTCGCGCATCAGGTCCATGCCGCCGCCGTAGAGCAGCCACGCGTTGTACTGGCGGGCCGTGAGGCCAAAGGGCACCGTGCAGTCGAACGCCAGCGCGGGATTTTTGCCGATGAAATAGTAGCTGGCCGAGTGTCCCATCTCCACGGTGCGGTTCTGCACGCTGCCCAGTACCTCAAGGGACGGAACCAGCTCGCCGCCCGGATACGTGAGGATCTCGAAGTTGCCGTCTGTGAGGGCCTTGAGACGCTCGGCCAACACCTCGGCCGCGCCGTAGATGGTGTCGAGCGAGCGGCTGAAGCTGGAGGCGAGCCGCCACCGGACGTGCTTGTTGGGCTGGACGTTCGGCGCCCCCTCGCTGGCGGACGACTCCCCGTTGCCACAACCAGTGAGCAGGCTCGCGCCGGCGGCGCCGAGCAGGGCCTTCTTCGTGAAATCGCGCCGTTCCATGAGTCGGAGAAAGACTAATTCAAGCGCTAAGAAGCTGTTTTAATTCATACCTCGGGGCTGCGAGCGGCAGCGATGGCCTGCAAATCGCCTCCGGTCTCGGGCGGTAGTTCCACTACAGCCCTCGCCCATGGGCCGATTTTGGCTCATCGGTGCTCGCTCTCGCGAACCGACTCAAAATTAAAACAGCTTCTACGTGTACGAGGGGCATTCAGTATAGGGGGCAATACATCCCCCCGCAACCGCCTCGTTGCCCTGTGCAACCGATTCATAGATGGCCTGTCCGTTTCGAGTGCATCGCCGAGCGACGCCCCGGCCCCGGAACCGGTTGGGGAGACGGAGTTGTAGCGGGAGGACGTGATGCGTGACGGCGTGATGCGTGATGAGTGATGCGTGAAGGTTCTCACCCTCACGTTTCACGTCTTACGTTTCACTCCTCACGATGCGGTCGGAGCGGGCGCAGGACGACCTCGGAGATGAGATGGTTCGTCGGCGACTCGAGCACGTGCTGCACCGTCGCCGCCACGTCTTCGGGCTGGAGAGGGTTCTCGGTCATCTCCGTGCCGGCCACGTCGAAGAAACTGGTGTCCACAGAGCCCGGGTAAAGGCACGTCACCCGGATGCCGTCCTCGCGAACCTCCTTCATCACCGCCTCGCTGAAGCCGCGCACGGCGAACTTGCTGGCGTTGTAGGCGCTGATGTTGGGATTGCCCAGCAGGCCCGCGATGGAGGCGATGTTCACGATGTGGCCCCCAAAGCCGGTCTCGTCGTTCTGAGCGCGCATCGTGGGCACTGCCTCGCGGGTGCAGAGGTAGACGCCCCGCACATTGGTGTCCATCTGGACGTCGAAGGCCTCCGTGTCGAGGTCGTCGACGAGGCCGAATTGGCCGAGGCCGGCGTTGTTGATCAGCACGTCCAGGCGCCCGGCCTCGGCGTCGACCGTGTCGAAGGCCGCTTCCACCCGATCCTCCTTCCGGACATCGCAGGAGACGGGATGGAAAGCAGGGCCGAGATGGTTCTGCAGGGCGTCGAGCCGATCGGTGGACCGGGCGAGTCCGTAAACGGTCGCGTCTTGGTCGACGAGCATTCGGGAGAGCTGTGCCCCGAGGCCTTTGCTGGCTCCGGTGACGACGGCAACGGCGTCGGTGAGATCCATGCGACGAAAGAACTGAGCCTTGAGGGGAGGACACGAGAATCTAGGTCCTCATACCGGGGCCGTGGGCGTCGGATCGGGGTCCCCGCTAAGGATTCTGTTGAATCCTGAGCATGGGCCCCCTCTCACCTTGCCCGTAGTGGGGTCCGGCCTCCGTGCCCACACCTAGTTGAACACCCCTTCCGGGATGCCTTCATTCACGCGAACGTCCTGCACCATCTGCCGGCGCTGCTTCTCGGACATGTCCATCTTCGTTTGCATCGTCGTGCGCCAGGCCAGAGTTATGCCCTCTGTCGTGCGGTAGTCCTCGAAGTTCATGACGACCTCTGTAGGCTTGCCGCCACCCTGTTGCGGGGACTGCACCATCTGGAGCCGCGCAGGGACGTACCGCTCCGCGTTCACGTAATAAGTCATTTCCTGCGCATCGCTTTCCATCTCCGACGCGTTTTCGACCTCGAGCACGTGGCACTTCACACCGTTTACGGTCTCCGTACCGGCATACGTGGCATTCTTCGACAACTCCTCGAAATAAGTCGGGTTCGACGAGGTGGTCGTTGGGGCGTTGCCCAGGGCGGAGAGGAGCGAGCTCTCGCCCGTCATTTTGACCTCTGTTTCCAGAGCCGGGACTCCATCCTTCATGACCTTTCGGTGGTACGACGTATACAGGCTCGTCTCCACGACGTAGTTGTCCACGTTCTCAAGCTGGTCCTGGTACTGGGCTTTCATCTTCTCCGCGATCGACTGGGCCGACTGGGCTGCTGCCGAGCGGGGGACGAGGGAGAGAAGGCTTGCACAGAGAAGGAATGCGAGGAAAATCCTGAATCGACGCATGGACATGGAGAAACAGGGTTGTTTGAGGAGGTGGTGAAAAGAGGCTTGTGAACCTACACGAAACATTGGGACCAGGCCGGGCACGTTCAACCACAACTCTGTGACTTCTGCTCCTTTGATTGAGCAAAACATCGATGCCTTCCGACCTTCTTTCAGACGATCAACATGTCCGACCTCGACGCTGAGCAAGAGATGAATCGTCTCCTCGCGGCCGGGGGCACGCCGCCCGTCGAAGAGGATCCGTTCGCGTTCGACGATGTCCGCCTGTCGCCCGAGCGCATTGTGGGATTGCTCCAGCCACACATGCGGGAGCGGCGGCTCCGGCGCATCCGGGAGGTGGTGGCGGGGCGGACCCGAACCGTGGCGCCGGTGGTGGAGGGGCTCGTGAACACCGGCAACGTGAGTGCCGTCATGCGCTCGGCCGAGGCGCTGGGCCATCAAGACGTGCACGTGGTGAAGGGGGACCACGAGCGATACAAGCACTCGCAGCGCACGGCGCAGGGGGCGCAGCACTGGCTCGACGTGTGGCACTGGGACGGCCCGTCGGCCTGCGCGGAGTACCTCCGCGACGCCGGCTACCGCCTGGTGGCCATGCACCTGCACGCCGACACGGTGCCGATTCGGGACCTCGACTTTACGGCGCCGACGGCGCTCATCTTTGGCAACGAGGAGGCGGGCGTGACGGACGCGATGCTCGATGAGACGGACGCGGCGTGCGAGGTGCCGCTGCCGGGCTTCACCGAGAGCTTCAACGTGTCGGTGGCGGCGGCGGTGGCGCTCTACCACGCTCAGCAGGATCGGCTGAACCGCCAGGGCTACCACGCTGATCTCACGGACGACGAGCAGGCGCGTCTCGTGGCGCGCTTCTGCCTCCGCAGCGTCACCAATGCGGGGCAGATCATCCAGCGGAAGTTGCGGGAGGAGCGTTGAGCGAGGGGGAGCGTGGGAGTGGAGGGCGTGGGAGTAGAGAGCGTAGGGGAGGAGGAGACGGTTACTTGGATTCGGTCGTGCTCGCCCTGTGTGTGCCAGTGAGGGCGTCGAGGCGTTGGCGGACGGGGGCGTCGGCCTCTCTCCACTGCGCGGCCAGGGTGGACCGGGCCTCTCGGGCCACCTCGGGCTTGTCGGCCTGCGCGGCGGCCCGGGCCTTGCCCCAGAGGGAGAGGGCGCGGTCGGGATAGCGCTCCAGCGTCGCGGTGAACTGCGTCAGCGCCTCGGCCGGCCGGTCGAGCGTGAGCAGCGCCTCGCCGTACAGCTCCGGGGCGGGCTTCGGCGGAAAGGGCGGTCCAAAGTCCAGCGACCGCTCGGATTCGAGGGTAGCGGCCGTCTCCAGGTGGTCTAGGGCCGAGTCGGTCTTATTTGCCTTGAGGGCAATCAGCCCCTTCAGCTCTTGCACCTGGATGCGAAGCGCCTCCGAGTCCGAGTCTCCGAGGGCCTGCTCCGCCTCTGCCAGTGCCGACCGGGCCGTCGAGAGGTCCCCCTGCTGGGCGGCGGCGAGGCCGCGGCCTGCATGCAGCGTGACGGCGCCACGCGTATCGAGCGAGTCGGCATTGACCCCCATCGCGTCCAGGCGATCGCCAAACGAGCTCCACTGCCGCGTCTCTACACCGTAGGCGACCGGCATGTACCACCGCATGTAGTCGGCATATCCGGTGCGTACCTGGGAATCGGTGGCGTGGGTCTGCGTAGTGTTGAAGACCGACCGGGCCTCGTCGTAGCGGCCCTGCTGCAGGCGGGCGTAGTGCAGCCAGTGCAGGGCGTGGAAGCCGCCGCCGTCGAGCCCCTCTCCCTGCTCCACAGTTGACGCTTTGGCGGCCTCGTAGGAGTCGATATTCGACTTGGCGCCGCGCTGCCACCGCCCGAGGGCAAAGAAGATGTGCGACGGCATGTGGAGGGCGTGGGAGGCCGCCGGGGCGATGTCGGCGTACACGCGGGCGGGCCGCAGGCCGAGCGGGGCGTGCACCGGGTCGTCGTAGGCGTGGATCAGGTAGTGGGCCGCGCCGGGGTGCTTCGGGTTCTCGTCGAAGACCTCTTCCACGATCGCCGCGGCGCGCATGTACGTGGCAAAGTCGCGCCCCTCGTGGGCCGTCCCGAGGATCGAAAGGGCGTGAAAGGCCTGCGCGTCGAGATCGTCGGGATACTGCTCGGCGAGGTCCGCCATTGCCTTCGCATAAGCGTCGTCGCGGGCCTCCTTGTTCATCGGGTCCTCCTCTCCGGCACCGTAGAGCACGTGGATCGTGCGGAGGTACGCCTTCTCACGCGCCGTCGGAGCCTGTTCAAGCCGAGCCTTTGGGGTCGGGGCGAAGTCGCGCAACGCCTTCAGCGCCGCCGTGCGGTCCTGCTCCATCCACACCGGATGGTTGTGCGTCATGGCCTCGCCCCAGTGGGCCATCGCAAAGTCGGGATCGATCTCCTGCGCCTTCCGGAAAGCGGCCCGGGCGTCGTCGTACTCGAAGCTGTGCAGCATCAAGAGGCCGCGGAGGAACGGCTCCTGGGCCGCCTCGGCCCCCGAGTTCTTGAATTCGGTGGCGCCGTACTCGGTCTCCTGCCCGTGGGCCGGGAGGGCAAGGAGGCAAAGGACGAGGAATAAGGCGAGTCTCCGGGCGATGCGGCGCATGGTGCTGGACGGGTGTGGCGGAGGCGGTGCGGTCAGTGCCTACATGCCGCCTCCGGAAAGGTTCGATGCATGAAGGACGGGAAGCACGGAGGCTGCGGAGGCGTGAAGGTGAAGAG
>PXSX01000148.1 GCA_003022655.1 Bacteroidetes bacterium QH_1_64_81
GACCTCGTGCGCTCCCCCACCACGACGGTTTCCCTCGATCCCGACGCGCGGGACGAGGTGCAGGCCCTGGTCGAGAAGATCAACGACCTCAGGGACGTGGAGGCCGTCTACACAACGCTGGAGCTGGACGGCGCCCCGCTGATGCTCGGCACGGACGTGGAGCCGTCGACCGCGTAGAGGCGTCTCAACACGTTATCCCTCGCCCTCTTCTCCCAAATCCTATTGATCAATTCTGGAATCCGACATCACGGCAATCGCATCAATTGCCAGGCAAAAGAAACGGACCCCGCACTCCGAGAATCCAAGTCCCTTTTGGCGCTGGACTCCGGATCTTCGCTTCGCTTACTGGATCAACGTCCAGCACGTGTGCCCGGAGTTGACGGTTGCGCTACTCGTTGAGCGAGGTCTGCATTCATGAACTCCGTAGCCGGGCTCGACATTACCCCCTTCCCTCTTACCTCTTCCCCCTTCCTCTCACCTTCCCCCCAACGCAATGATCATCCTCGGCGTCGACCCCGGCTCCCGCGCCACCGGCTACGGCCTCGTTGACCGCAACGACGGCGACGAGCAGCTCGTGGCGTTCGACACGATCCGCCTCTCAAGCAGATCTACGACGCGCTCGTGGACGTCATCGACGCGCACGACCCCGACGAGTTTGCGATCGAAATGCCGGTCTACGGCCAGAATCCCCAGTCCATGCTGAAGCTGGGCCGAGCGCAGGCGGCCGCGATGATGGCGGCCCTCAACCACGACCTCCCCGTCGCCCAGTACACCCCCAAAGAGGTAAAGAAGTCCGTGACGGGCAACGGCAACGCCTCGAAGAAGCAGGTCCGCTTCATGATCGACTCGATCCTCTCGACCGGCGACGCGGACTTTACGCACGACACCGCCGACGCGCTCGCCATCGCCCTGTGCCACGGCAACCGCGACGCGCACGACGAGGGCCAGTCGTACACCGGCTGGGCCAGCTTCGTCGACGCCAACCCCGACCGGGTGTCGGAGTGAGGAGTGTGGAATTTGGAGTGTGGAATGGGGGAGAGGGGGAACGGGGGGGAAGGAAGAGTGGGAAAGAGGAGGAGTGGAGGAGTGGGAGCGACTGATCTGATCCCATTCCGAACTCCGCACTCCAAACTCCCCATTCCAAACTCGCTAGCGGTATCCCTTTTCTTTGTCCCGCACGCGGACCACCTCTTTTACCTCGTCGGCGTCGAGCCGGTCGTCGCTGAGCTCGCGGGCGAGCTCGGCGATCCGGTCCACCTTGTTGGGCGCCTGCCGCCACTCCGGATGGGCCTGGTCGATGAGGCTGATGAGAATGCGAAGATAGGGATAGCGCTCCTCGCGGGTGTCGAGGTCGGCGACCGACTGAGCGAAGAGCTCGGTGTTGCGGCCCACCTGCCGGTCGACCATGGTCGAGTCGTAGCGCATAGCGGAGACCAGTCAAAACAAGAACCGTCGAGTGCGTCGCACCGGGCTTCTCTGAGCGACGCGTCGCAAAGCACTGTGTCCAACGCAGCGCCCCGCCGAGAGTTGCCCGTCCTTCGCAAACCGCAATGCCGTCTTCCCC
>PXSX01000149.1 GCA_003022655.1 Bacteroidetes bacterium QH_1_64_81
GCCACCATGAAGCCGCCCTCAATTCGGGAAATCTCGTACTTCGTCCAGGTCAGTGGCACCAGGAGGGCGCAAAAAGCCAGCATCACGGGGAAGTGGAGACGGATCGTCTCGGGGTCCACCGGAATGGGCTCGGCGATGGACAGCGTGCCGACTACGAATAACACGTTGAGGAGATTGCTCCCCAACACGTTCCCGATCGTCATCTCTGCCTCCTCCTTCAGCGCCCCCACCATCGAGGCCGCGAGCTCCGGAAGGCTGGTGCCGATCGCAACGACCGTCAGCCCAATCACCACGTGGTCGATACCCATGAGGTCCGCAATGGCCACGGCGTTGTCCACCATGAGATGCGCCCCGAGCGCGAGCCCGCCCATCCCGCCGAAGACGTACACCCCCTTCGCGAGCGCCGTCATCTCCGGGTCGGCAGCCTCGAGCTCGCCTTCCATGCTCTCCAAGATGGTGGCCGTCGTCGTGCGCCGGGCGTCGTAAAAGACGTAGATCCCGAGGCCGAGGAGAAGCAGGACCATGATTGCGCCGTCCACGGCACCGATGACCCCGTCGAGGGCACAGACGTAGAACAGGACCATGACGCCCAGCATCACCGGGTACTCGCGCTTCAGCACTTCGGGCGCCACCGCCAGGGGCAGCACCAGGGCGCACGTCCCGAGGATGAGCGCCACGTTACTGATGTTAGAGCCGATGATGTTGCCGATGGCAAGGCTCGACTCCGCCGTCAGCAGCGCGAAGAAGTTCACCAAGAACTCCGGCATCGACGTGCCGACGGCCACCACGGTGAGCCCGATGAGGACGGGCCGGATGCCGTACTGGAGGGCAATGCTGGAGGCTCCCTGGATGAGGCCTTCGGCGCCCAGATACAACACGAGAAGGCCGACGAAAAAAAGAAAAACGTAAAGGACCATGCAAGGCAACTCAGATGAATCGCCGGCCAGGCTCTAGAGGCAGCGCACGACCCGGGGGCAGAGGGTGGGGCGTTGGGGAGGAGACGAATCGGGATCGTTCCACTCCCGCATCCCATCTACAGAAGTTTGGGGTGCATTCGCTTTTGTCGAATCCGTTTTCCTCTCATGGCGCCGTT
>PXSX01000150.1 GCA_003022655.1 Bacteroidetes bacterium QH_1_64_81
CCGGCCGGGCCACGACTGGCGCTACGCCATCGACGCGAGCAAGATCGAGACGGACCTCGGCTGGGCGCCGGAGGTCTCCTTTGAGGAGGGCCTGCGCCGCACGGTCGACTGGTACGTGGAGCACCGCGACTGGGTACGGGCTGTCGGGCGGGACGCTGACGAAGGTGCTATAGAGGAGACGGATTGATGCGTGAAGCGTGAAAAGTGAAAAGAACAGTAGAGGCCGACTCGCACTCCACGCATCACCCCTCACGCATCACGCACTGTGACGAAGCTTTCCCTTATTGAAAACAGCTTTGACGGGATGAGTGAAACCCCAAACAGTACTTCAGCTCGCACCCGAAAGGGCATCCTGCTGGCCGGCGGGGCGGGGACCCGTCTCTATCCGGCGACCCGGTCGGTGAGCAAGCAGCTCCTGCCGGTCTACGACAAGCCGATGGTGTACTATCCGCTGTCGACCCTCATGCGGTCGGGGATCCGGGACGTGCTCGTGATTTCGACGCCCAAAGACCTGCCCCGCTTCGAAGACCTGCTGGGCGACGGGCGCCAATGGGGCATCAACCTCCACTACGCCGAGCAGCCCGAGCCGAAGGGCATCGCGCAGGCCTTCACGATCGGGGCCGACTTCATCGACGGCGATGACGTGGCCCTCATCCTCGGCGACAACGTGTTCTACGGGGAGAGCCTGTCGGAGAAGCTCCTGCGGGCGTCCCGACAGCCGTCGGGAGGTGGCCCGAGGACTGGACCCGTCCGACCGGGGGGAGCTGGAGATTACGGACGTGAACCGCCGGTACCTCCGGCGCGGCGCGCTCCAGGTCGAAACCCTGGGCCGCGGGATGGCGTGGCTCGATATGGGCACGCACGGCTCCCTGCTCCAGGCGGCCAACTTCGTGGAGACGATCGAGGAGCGGCAGGGCCTCAAAATTAGCTGTCCGGAAGAAATTGCCTGGCGCAACGGATGGATTGGGGCGGACGACGTGGCGCGCATCGGTCGGTCAATGGACAACAATTCGTACGGCCGGTACCTAATCAATTTGGTCGAGCGCGTTCAGAGCGACGCCTCTCCAGCCTCCGCCTAACGATTCTGCCCACCAGCCCGCGCGACTTCTCCGATGGATGTCTCCGAGACCAAGCTGCCCGGCGTCCGACTGTTCGAGCCGGACGTGTACGCCGACGATCGCGGCGCCTTCATGGAGCTCTGGAACGCCCGCGACTACGGGCACCATGGGCTCAATGTCACCTTCGTGCAGGACAACCTGTCGCGCTCCCGCACAGGCGTGCTCCGTGGACTCCACTTCCAAAACCCGCGGCCGCAGGCGAAGCTGATTTCGGTACTGAGCGGGGCGGTCTACGACATCGTCGTGGACGTGCGGGCGGGATCGGACACGTTCGGCGAGTGGCACGGGACAATCCTCTCGGCGGAGAATGCCCGTCAGCTGTACGTGCCGGAAGGGTACGCCCACGGGTTTGCCGTGACGAGCCAAGAGGCCCTCTTCCAATACAAGTGCACCGACTTTTACCACCCGGAGGCCGACCGGACCGTTCGGTGGGACGACCCGCAGATCGGAATCGACTGGCCGGTGGAGGATCCCATCCTGTCGGAAAAAGATGCGGACGCTCCTTTGCTGGTCGAGATGCCCCGTGAAGCCCTGGAGTTCGACGACACTCGCTAATCCGGAACGCAGGCCGGTTCGCAATGTCCGACGCGACCCCCTCCATCCTCCTCCTCGGCGCCACCGGTCAGGTGGGGCGAGGTGGACTTGGCGGCCCCGGAGACGCTGCGCCGGGCCGTTCGGGAGGACGAGCCGGACCTGGTCGTGAACGCCGCGGCCTATACCGACGTGGACGGGGCCGAGGACGAGCCAGAGCGCGCCGCCATGCTCAATGCCGAGGCGCCCCGCGTGCTGGCCGAGGCCGCCCGGAAGGCCGAGGCCTGGCTTGTGCATTACTCCACCGACTACGTGTTTGATGGGAAGAAGCGCACGCCGTATACCGAAGATGACACGCCGAATCCGATCAACGTGTATGGGCGAACGAAATGGAATGGCGAACAGGCCCTCCGGGACGTGGGAGAGCGCTCCGTCGTCCTGCGCACGAGCTGGGTGTACAGCAATCGGCGATCAAACTTCGTCCGTACGATGCTTGGGCTGGTCGATGAGCACGAGACCCTCACCGTAGTGGACGATCCACCATCGGCGAACAGCTCCTCGCGGCTGGCGACCCCTCGCCCCTCCGGGGGCTTTATCACCTTGCGGGGACGGGGCAGACCAGCTGGTACGGCTTCGCCCGGGCCATTTTCGCTCAGTTCGACCGCACGGACGTGACGGTTGAACCCGTGCCCTCTACCGAGTACCCCACCCCCGCCCCGCGACCAGCCTATACCGCGCTCGACTCGACACGCGCCCGCACGACCTTTGATCTGGCGCTCCCGACGTGGACGACCCAGCTCGCCCGCTTTCGCGAGCGCGTCGGCCATTCAGGCGTGGAGGTGACGTCTTCCGGGACGTCGTAGAGGCGAATATTCGGGAAAGTCAGTGGGCGGAGATCCATTGTGCTCGCCTTTGTACCCGACGCCGCTTACCAAATACACTTGGCTGTGTGCTCGTTTGCACCGGGTCCCCGTTGCCTGCGGCCCGGTGGGCGCCCGAGTCCCTACTGTCCTTCCGTCATTCGACCGCGGTTCTAGTTCATGATGCGCCGCCTCATTCCGTGTCTCTGCGTCTTCCTGGTGGCTGTGGCCGCCGTTGTGCCCCCCGAGAGCCGGGCCCAGCAGCG
>PXSX01000151.1 GCA_003022655.1 Bacteroidetes bacterium QH_1_64_81
CCGGGGCCTCGAACGTGTGAGGGGCGAGGTCGAGCGCGGGCGGGAGGGACAAGGGCGACGGGAGGGTGCGACGGTACGCCCATTTCGCGACTCTGACTCCCGCGTGCGCCCCCGCGAGGGTCGCGCCCGTGGTGAGAACGGTACGCCCCAAAGAGGAAGAAGACGAATCGGACATAGGAACGGAAATGGGTACAAGCGGAACCGAAGCGCCTTTCTCAAACAGCGATGTGCAGTCGGCGTTCGAATCGGAACCGTCGTCGCCGCGTCGGTTACGCCATTGTGGTCCCGGTCACCGGAACCGTGAACTCGATCCGCCCCTGTAGCTCAACTGGATAGAGCGGTGGCCTCCTAAGCCGCAGATCGTGGTTCGAGTCCACGCGGGGGTACACTTTTGCCTATTCCTGATTTCTCACGGAACGCTACTGCGGCGTCAGCGGCGGCCCCATCTGCTCATGTTTCCTCCTCGACGATGCGTAGCATCGCCTGCGGTGCGCATATGGCATGCGCAGGTAGCATCGTGAACCGCCTCTTGTGCCTCGCTACGCCTCTTATGAGACCACCGGGCTATACGCCGGACTCTTTCCGGGGCATCGCCGAGGGGCCGTAGGGCGACCCGCCGAGGCCACCAGTGGGCAAGCTCTTAGTGGCCAAGCTCTCCGGCACGTACCGCACAGGCCGACCACTCGGAGTCCCCACGATGTCAGCAACCTGGTCGTAGTCGAGCGCAACGCCGTCCGCCAGAACGTTACGTTTCCGGCGCGACTCTCCTCGGCATCAACGCCGCGACTGAGTCGGCATATTGAGGGCAGCTTTACGACAGACCCGGCATGCTGTGCCTCGGGTCGTGCGCCCGCAGTTGAGGGAGTGTGAAGGCTGGCCCCATACGCGATTCCGCTCAACAAGCGAGGGGCGAGACGGACTCAGTCATTCTCGCGGGACGCTGTGGATTCGGGCTTCTTCTCCCCGACGAACTTGTAGCCGACGCCGTAGACGGTCTCCAGGTAGGTCGGATCGTCCGGCGTCGGCTCGACCTTCTTGCGCAGCGACGCTACGTGCCGGTCGATGGTGCGGGTGGTGATGTCGCCGCTGATGCCCCACACGTCGCGCAACAGCTGCTTGCGGCTCACGGTGCGTCCTCGGTGCCGGATAAAATATTCGAGGATGTCGAACTCCAAATCGGTGAGTTCAATCTCCTCATCCTCTTTCGTAGCGGTTTCCTCAGGGAAGCGGACGGTGACCGCCCCGAACGAGTACACCTCGCCGGTGTCGGGCAGGTCCGACTCGCTCCGCGAGAGCACGGCCTTGACCCGAGCGGCGAGCTCTTTCGTGTCGAAGGGCTTGGTGACGTAATCGTCGGCCCCGAGGTCGAACCCCCGGAGCTTATGCTTGTGCTCATCCTTCACCGTGAGCATGATGACAGGCGAGTCGACGCCGGCCCGGCGCGCCTCGCGCAGCACCTCGAACCCGTCCTTCCCCGGCAGCTTCACGTCAAGCAGGACGATGTCGTAGGGGGGAAGTGTCGTGATTTCCTGAAACGCCTCTTCCCCGTCGGTCGTGTGTCGGACCTCGTACCCCTCTCGGGAAAAGAGGGCCTCCAGGCCACTTCCGACCTCAGGGTCGTCCTCGGCGATGAGGAGCCGGGCCTCAGGGGCGTCGATCGATGTGTCGTCGGTCGATGACATGGCCACACTGGGGAGGAATGGTTCACGGGGAAACGGATGGGGAACGGAGCGCTTCCGCGGAATACGTTCCTGGCAAAAATTACCATACCGACGTGGAAGAGGCAAGATTCGTGGTGTGCGTACGTCCGTACGACGGCAAAGCCGAACGGAGGCGCGGGCAACAAGTACGTACACCGTCCCCAACCGACGACATTCTTTCTAGACGGGCCCGCTCCCCGTAGCATGGACGCCTCCCCACTCTTCGATCCTCAGTATCTCCCCATCATCGTGGGCACACTGGTGGGCTTTGCTGCACTGGCGGCCTTGCTACTCGTGCCAATCTACCGGTTTCTCGACCGGGAGGAGGAGGTGGCCGAAGACTGGACCCCGGAGGCCCTCGCCGAACGAATGCGCGAGCGGCAACAGACCGCGGCGAACGGGACGGAGGCCGCAGAGGAACGCGAGCATTCATCGGAGCCTGACGGTTCGCCGTGACGTGACGGCACCCTACCTGGACGAGTCCGCAGCGGGCGTGACGCGAACCATCGGGCGGAGCGTGGATAGCGTCTTCGGGCCGATCCCGCTCACACGCTTGAGCTCTTCGACGCGCTGGAAAGAGTTCTGGGCTGACCGATATGCCTCGATGCGCTTCGACAAGGCAGGGCCGATACCGGGGAGGGCCTTCAGGGCCTTGCGGGAGGCGGTATTCACGTTAACGGGCGTCTCCGCGGAAGGAGAGGGCGAAGCAGGGTCGGGCCCTGGGGCGTTCAGAGAAGAAGAGTCCGGGGCCGTCTGCGCGACGAGGGAGTCGACGGTCAGGGGCGGCACTTGTTGCTCCTGAACGTGGCGCACCATGAGGCCAAGCAGGAAGAGGGTCGCGAGAGTCAGCACCGCGAGGCCCTCGTGGCGCGTGATGGAAAGCCGCTGTTGCAGTCGGTAAAGCCAAATCATGGCGGAACGATGGCGTTTGACGACCGGCATGATGCGCAATGACCTGTTGTATCCAGGGAGACACATTCATTCCTGAAATCTAACGTCCGAGTTGCGAAGCGAGAGGCTGTCGGAACGCTGAGCGTGGTGCGTATTGCATAAAGGTTGTCTCAAATCATATGCAATACGAAATACGCGATATGCTCCCACTTAGGCCGTCGGACCTTCACCCAGCATGCAGTTTCCTTCTCCTGAAACGCACCGGTTGATCAGGGTCTCCCATGGCACAACGCTCCATCATTCGGACCGAGGCGGTGGTCCTGCGGAGCCTCGACTACGGCGAGACGAGCCAGATCGTCACCCTCTTCACGCGGGAGAAGGGCAAGCTCGGCGTGATGGCCAAGGGGGCGCGCCGGCCGAAGAGCTCGTTCGGGGCCACGCTGCAGCCCATGGCGTACACGCAGGTGGTGTTTTACTACAAGCCCACCCGCACCTTGCAGACCCTGAGCGAGAGCAGTCACGTCGAGTCGTTTCATTCCCTCCGCCGCGACCTGGAGTCCATCACGGTGGGGCTGCGCATCGTGGAGCTCGTCGATGCCCTGATGGAGGAGGAAGATGCCCAGCCTGAGGTGTTCACACTGCTCGTTCGTACGCTTCGTCGGCTCGATATCGCCGAGACCCGGGTGACCAACCTGTGGCTGTACGCCCAACTGCGGCTGGCCCGGATGCTGGGCGTGGCCCCGGCCGTGGAGCGGGACCGGGTGGAGGCGGTGATGGGGGACGAGGGACTGCTCTCGCTCGTAGACGGCGGGGTGTATCCCGACAGTAGTCGGAACCGAGCCCCCGACAGTGGTCGGGACGCGGCGCCGGCAGAGCCCCGCCGGGCCTCGCGGGCCGCCCTGCGGGCCTACGCCGTGTGCGCACGGGCGGACCTCGACACGGTGATGCGCCTGGAGATGACGCCCGCCGTTCGCCGCGAGGTACAGGCTCTCGTGCGCGATTTCCTCCGATACCAGTTCGACGACGCCTATCCGGACCGCAGCCGCTCGGTGATCGCGCAGATTGAGCAAGCCGGCAACGCGACGGAGGCTTGACCTTCTCCGGTGCCCTCAATACCATTACTGTGTGGAATATGTGGCAAAGCCTCCACTGGCGGCCATCGAGGTGTCGCCGTTCGCCAACTGTGCTTCACTGCCTCTCTCCGTCATGGGTCGGAAAAAGCTTACCGCCAAGCAGCACGAGTTCCTCCAGTTTCTCATCGATCACACGCACGAGACGGGCGTCTGGCCCACCTATCGGGAAATTATCGATCACTTCGGGTACAGCTCGCCCAACAGCGTCACGCAGAATCTGAAGGCGCTGCACCGCAAGGGCCACCTCACGCGGGACGATCAGGGGTATCACCTGGCCCCGCGCTATCAGGAGCAGGAAGCTCCGGGGATTCCCGTGAAGGGCATCATTTCGGCCGGCACCCTGCAGGAGGCCGTCGAGGCCGATCTTGGGACCATCACCCTCGACATGCTTTTCTCAAACCTCGATGAGATCTTTGCCATCCGCGTGTCGGGGCAGTCCATGCGAGGGGCCGACATCCACGACGGGGACCATGTGCTGCTCGTCGATGAAGACATTCCCGAAGGAGGAATTGGGGCCGTGCTCTACGACGGCGAGACCTCGCTGAAGCGGGTGTACCACGACGAGAAGGGGCTCCGCCTGGAGCCGTGCAACCCGGAGTACGACGACATCCACATTCAGCCCGACGTCTTCGAGGAAGTCACCATCTTGGGACGGTACGTCGGCCACGTCAACGAAAATGGAATCCACAAAAAAGAACGCAGTGGGAGCCCGATGGCACGCTAACACTGCCTTCCCTGAAGCCTTCGTTTCGACCACATCTCTATGAGCGAACTGCCGAGTTGGAAAGGAAATCTCAATCGTGACGGTGGCCACTGGGACGACGGCCGCTGGTACGACATTCATTTGGAGCGCAAAATGCCGCACGCGGTGCCCATGCTGGAGGAGCTAGCGATGGCGCTGCCGCCCCTTCCGCCCGGTGCTGCCGTCTGCGACCTTGCGTGCGGCACCGGCAATGCCGCCGCCACGGTGCTGGACGCGTACCCGCAGGTGGAGCTCGTGCTGCTCGACGAGGATCCGGATCTGCTCGCCATCGCGCACGAAAA
>PXSX01000160.1:0-2952 GCA_003022655.1 Bacteroidetes bacterium QH_1_64_81
TATCAGGCGAGCACCTCGAAGGCCACTCCCGTCAATCTTACCCAGCACAGCTACTTCAACCTCGACGGGCAGGCGGACGGGTCCATTCTGGATCACGAACTCATGATCAATGCGGAGACCTTCACCCCGACCGATTCGACACTGATTCCGACTGGCACCTTCCGCTCCGTGGCGGACACGCCGTTCGACTTCCGCGAGCCTACCCCCATCGGGGCCCGCATCGATCAGGACCATCGGCAACTCGAAATTGCCGGAGGGTACGACCACAACTTCGTCCTGGCCCGGCAGGACCGCGATTCGCTGCACCTAGCGGCGCGGGTATACGATCCGGACACCGGGCGGCAGATGGACGTGCTCACCACCGAGCCCGGCCTTCAGTTTTATTCCGGGAATTTCCTGGACGGCTCGCTGACGGGGAAGGGGGGCGCGAGCTACTCGAGGCGGTCGGGCCTTGCCCTCGAAACGCAGCACTTTCCCAACTCGCCCAACGAGCCGGATTTTCCATCCACCATTCTCCGGCCGGACGAGACGTACTCGTCCCGAACGGTGTACCGATTCTCGACTCGGCAGGCCCCCGAGGACTGAGGTGCCGGGAGGCGATGCGCTCCCCCGACTAATCCCCCAACGATTTTCCTTTCCAGTAGATGACATCCATGCAGAACGGATCCCCGACTCAGGTCGACAAGCGTCCGCGCGTGGCCCTTCTGGGCATTATGCAGGAGCTATACGACGACATGCTCCCGGGCATCACTGAGCGGCAGGGGCAGTACGCCCAGAAGATTGCCGATCAGCTCAGTGACGTAGTTGACGTCACGTTCGAGGCCCCCGCCCGCAATCGGGCTGACATTGAACGTCAGGTGCACCGCTTCAACGACGAAGAACTGGACGGCATCATTATCGTGATGCTCACGTACGGGCCGGCCATGCGCACCGTGCGGGCCCTCTCGGAAAACCAGCTCCCAGTGATGCTGGCCAACGTGCAGCCGGAGCGCTCGATCACGAAAGCGTGGGACATGGACGACCTCACCTATAACCAGGGCGTCCACGGGGCGCAGGACCTCGCCAACACGCTGGTGCGGCTCGGCATCGACGCGCCGATCATCTCGGAAGACTGGCGCTCGGACCGGTTCGTGGAGTTCGTGTCGGACTGGGCCCATGCGGCGAAGGCCGAGCGGTCGCTGCGCGACATGCACATCGCGCAGTTCGGCCAGATGCCCGGCATGGGCGACATCGAGACCGACGACACGGCCTTCATGCGCACCCTCGGCCTCCAGGTCGACCAGCTCAGCATGGGGCTCGTGGAGGAGCGCATGCACGCAGTGTCCGATGAGTCCGTGACTGCCTCTGTGGCCGCCGACGAGCGCCGGTTCGAGATTGACGACGATCTCTCCGAGGAGCAGCACCGGTACGCGTCCCGCTTTGAGGTGGCGATCCAGGACCTGCTGGACGAGGAGGGCTACGACGGCTTCAGCATGTACTTCGACGCCGTGGGGGACGATGGGCGCTTCGAGCAGTTGCACATGCTCGCCGCGTCGAACCTGATGGCGAAGGGCTACGGCTACGCCGCCGAGGGCGACACCTGCTGCACGAGCCTCGTGACGGCGGGGCACCGGCTGGCCCCCGATGCCCACTTCACGGAGATGTACGCGATGGACTTCGAGCGCGACTCGATTCTGCAGAGCCACATGGGCGAGGGCAACTGGCGCATCGCGCGGGAGGACCGTCCGGTGAAGCTCATCGATCGGCCCCTTGGCATTGGAGGGCTCGACAATCCGCCCACGGTGCTGTTCATGGCCGAGCCGGGGCCCGCCACGCTCGCGTCCCTGGCGCCCGTCGGGGGGGAGGAGTATCGCCTCGTGGTGGCGAACGGAGAGATTCTGGACACCGACGAGCTGCCGAACGTGGAGATGCCGTACTTTCACTTCCGGCCGGATTCCGGCGTGCGCGACTGCCTGGACGGCTGGCTGGAGAACGGCGGCACCCATCACCAGTGCCTCCACCTCGGCGACGTGAGCCGACGCTGGGACATGCTCGGCGATATGGTCGACATTGACGTCGTCCACGTATAGGCCGTGGGCGATCTCCGGTCCGGCCTCCGGACCGGCGGCCTTCGCTTCCTCCGACGATTGACTTGCATTCGGAACTACACGCCTCGACCTCTATGGCCACGGACACCCTTTCCGGCACCGAACTGGAGACCCGAGCGATCAACACGATTCGGTTCCTCTCGGCCGATGCGGTTCAGCGGGCCGGGAGCGGCCATCCGGGCACGCCGATGGCCCTGGCCCCGGTCGCGTACACGCTTTGGCGGAGGCACCTTCGCCACAGCCCCCAGCATCCCGGCTGGCCGAACCGGGACCGGTTCGTGTTGTCGGCGGGCCACGCCTCGATGCTCCTCTACAGCCTGCTGCACCTGACCGGCTACGACCTGCCGATGGAGGAGATCAAGGACTTCCGCCAGTGGGGGAGCCAAACGCCAGGCCACCCGGAGGCCCACCTGACCGAGGGCGTAGAGACGACGACCGGCCCCCTTGGACAAGGCTTTGCCAACAGCGTGGGGATGGCCCTCGCCGAGCGCCTGTTGGCCAACGAGTTCAATACTGACAGATACCCGGTTGTCGACCACCACACGTACGCGATCTGCTCGGATGGGGACCTGATGGAGGGGGTCTCCCACGAGGCTGCCTCCCTGGCGGGCCACCAGGGGCTGGGCAAGCTGATCTGTCTCTACGACGACAATGAGATTACGATCGACGGAAGCACCGACCTGGCCTTCTCCGAGGACGTGGCCGGCCGGTTTGAGGCCTACGGCTGGCACGTGGGCCGCGTGGAGGACGCCAACGACCTGGAGGCGGTGGGTCGGGCTCTCGAGGAAGCAAAAGCCGAGACGGAGCGTCCCTCGCTGATCCGGGTCCAGTCGCACATCGGCTACGGGAGCCCGAACAAGCAGGA
>PXSX01000160.1:2983-13381 GCA_003022655.1 Bacteroidetes bacterium QH_1_64_81
GGGCGGCAACAGCAGGCCGAGTGGGAAGAGCTCTTTTCCGAGTACGAGGAGGCCCACCCTGAGACGGCCGCCCGGTACCGGCGCTGGCTCGACCGGAGGCCTGAGGAGGGCTGGGAGGAGGTGCTTCCCACGTTTGAGCCGACCGCCGAGACCGGAGAGGAGCTTGCGACGCGCAAGGCCAGCGGGATTGCCCTGAATGACCTGGCCCCGGAGGTGGGCTACCTGATTGGGGGCTCGGCGGACCTGACCGGGTCGAACAAGACCGACGTCGAGGGGCGCTCGGACTTTCAGAAAGAGAATCCCGAGGGGCGGTATTTCCGGTTTGGGGTGCGGGAGCACGCGATGGCGGGATTGTCGAACGGAATGGCCCTGCACGGAGGCATCCAGCCCTACGCCGGGACGTTCCTCATTTTTAGCGACTACCTGCGGCCCTCGTTGCGGCTGTCGGCGCTGATGGAGCAGCCGGTCGTATACGTGTTTACGCACGACTCGATTGGGCTCGGGGAGGACGGGCCGACGCACCAGCCGGTCGAACACCTGATGGCGCTGCGGGCGATCCCGGGCCTGACGCTGATCCGCCCGGCCGACGCGAACGAGGCGGCTGAAGGCTGGGCGGCGGCGGTTAGGAACACGGAGGGACCCACCGCCCTGGCGCTCACGCGGCAGACGCTGCCGATCTTCGACCGGACAGAGCTGACCGGGGCGGAGGGGCTGCATCGAGGCGCCTACATTCTTCGCGAGCCTGCGGGACGGCCGGACGCGATTTTGATCGGGACGGGGAGCGAGGTACAACATGCCCTCGGGGCGGCCCGGCAACTGAAGGAGGAGGGCATTGGGGCGCAGGTGGTGTCGGTGCCCTCGTGGGAGCTGTTTGAGGCCCAGTCCGAGACGTACCGGCGGAAGGTACTGCCGCCGTCGGTCGAAGCCCGAGTCTCGATTGAGGCGGGGGTGACGCAGGGGTGGGAGCGGTACGTAGGGCCGGAGGGCACCGCGATCGGCGTGGATCGGTTCGGAGCCTCGGCGCCTGGGGAGACCGTCATGGAAAAGTATGGCTTTACCGCTGAGCGGGTCGCCGAGGAAGTGCGGCAACTGGTGGGATGACGCTCCAGCCCGGACGGCTACTTCAGCTCAAACGACTGTTCACTGTACCCACTGCTCATTCACTGCACAGACAACGTACGTGCCTGCCATGAAATTCTTCGTTGATACTGCCAACCTGAAAGAGATCCGCGAGGCCAACGACATGGGCGTCCTCGACGGGGTCACAACAAACCCGTCCCTGGTCAAAGCCGAGGGGAGCGTCGACTTCCACGACCGGGTGCTGGAGATCTGCCAGATCGTTGACGGTGACATCTCCGCGGAGGTGACCGCCACCGAGTTTGATGGGATGATGGAGGAGGCTCATCAGCTGCATCAGATCCACGATAATGTGGTCGTGAAGATTCCCTTGATCAAGGAGGGCATCAAGGCGCTCAAGGCCCTCGACGACGAGGGCATCCGGACCAATTGTACGCTCTGCTTCTCGCCGACGCAAGCCCTGCTTGCGGCGAAGGCGGGAGCCGATTACATCAGCCCATTTATCGGTCGGGTCGACGACATCTCCTCCGACGGGATGGGGCTGATTACGGAGATCCGGCAGATCTACGACAACTACGACTTCGACACGGAGATTCTGGCGGCCTCGATTCGGCACCCGACGCACGTGAAACGCTCTGCCCTCGCCGGGGCGGATGTGGCGACGATGCCGTTCGAAACGCTGACGAAGCTGCTGGATCACCCGCTGACGGACCGCGGGCTGGAGCGCTTCCTCGACGACTGGAAAGAGTATCAAGCGTCAAGGACGAAAGAGACGGCGACCATGGCGGGGTGAGGAAGGGGCTGCTCGGAGACCTATTGAAAACCTGCATTCGCTCGATAGATTCCGAACATTTAATCCCAGATGCGAGGTTTCGCTGTTCATTTTTGCTTCTCCCGTAGACGTAGGGACACGACCTACGGGTCGTCCCTACATGGACCTGAGTGCCTTGCATGAACGATTCTCCGAGACTCTCAACGCGATAGATGTGTGCATCGATTTACCGCAGACGGTATAAGAAGCATTTCGGGTTACACCTTTTTGTTAAATAATCAATCACCTATTTTAATAAACAACCAAGCCCGAAATGGGATCACGAACCACGATTCGAGATGTGGCTGAGTGGGCCGGTGTGTCTAACGCGACGGTCTCAAACGTCATCAATGACAAGGGGAAAGTCAGTGAGAGCACCCGAAAGGAAGTGCTCGAAGCGATCGAGGCCCTCAATTATCGCCCCAACGCTTCTGCGCAGCGGAAGCTGAAGTCGCGGGGACCGAAGAGCATCGGTCTCGTCATCAAGGAGATCCACAATCCGTACTTTGCGGATGTAATTGTTGGGGCTCAAGAGAAGGCCGAAGAAGAGGGGTACGCAATCATACTCTCCAGTTCGGAGGGCCGGCGCGACACGGAGGGGCAGATCGTCGATCTCCTCGTCGAGAAGGATGTTGACGGGATTATTATCAATCCGCTTCTCGACCACGATGCGGACCTGTCCCACCTCTTCAACCTAAAACGCCGCAACGTTCCGTTCGTGCTGCTCGAAGAGGTGCATGGCCTGAAGTCCAATCTCGTGGACATCGATAACGTGAAGGCGGCGCGGGAAGTGATCAGCTACCTTATCGACCTCGGCCACAGGGACGTTATCCACTTCGCCGGACCAGAATATTCGATGCACAGCGACGAGCGGATCGAGGGCTTCCAGCAGGCCTTTTTCAAAACTCAGCAGGTCTACAGCGAGGATTACGTCGTTCGGACCAGCGGGGCCCATATGGAGGATGGATACCGAACAGGCCTGGAATACTTCAAGGATCGGCCGGCGTCTGAGCGTCCGACGGCCGTAACCTGCTATAACGACCTGACCGCCATCGGCCTGCTTCGTGCGCTCCGTGAACTCGACATTGACGTTCCCGGTGAGGTCTCGGTGACGGGCTTCGATAACATCAGAACCTGCGACTATGCGCCTGTCCCCTTGACAAGCATGGGCGTTCCGACGAAGAAGATGGGCCGTAAGGCGATGGAGGTGCTCATCCGACAGCTTGAGAATTCTGATCAAGACGAGCCAGAGGTCGTCAACCTGGAAGCTGAGATGACCGTCCGGGCGTCGACCGCTCCCGTCGAAGAAACGGTCTCTGCTTAACTTTCTTTCCCCTTCCGTACATGAACGACTCGCGCCCGACGATGCCCGATTCCTCCTTTGCCATTGGACTCGATTACGGAACCCAGTCGGTGCGGGCGCTGGTGGTCGAGGTGCAGACGGGGACGGAGGTCGGGACGGGCGTGTTCTCGTACCCGTCGGGGGACGGGGGCGTGTACGTCGATCCCGAGGACCCGAACCTGGCCCGGCAGGAGCCGCAGGACTACCTCAGCGGACTGGAGTCGAGCGTCCGAAAGGCACTGCACGACGCGCAAGACCACGACGCGTTCCGCCCCGAAGCCGTCGTTGGAATTGGCATCGACACAACTGGATCCACGCCCCTGCCCGTTGACGAAGAAGGGATCCCCCTGGCCTTCGACGAGCGGTTTAGGGACCACCTCGCGGCCAAGGCGTGGCTCTGGAAGGACCACACCGGCCATGCTGAGGCCGAGGAAATCACCGAGACGGCGCAGGATCTTCGGCCGGAATACCTCGCAAAGTGTGGGGGGACGTATAGCTCGGAGTGGTACTGGTCCAAGATTCTCCACTGCCGCCGTACGGCACCGGAGGTCTTTGAGGCGGCCCACACCTGGGTGGAGCACGTCGACTGGATGCCGGCGGTCCTTACCGGGACCGACCACCCCGACGAGTTGAAACGGGGCATTTGTGCCGCCGGGCATAAGGCGATGTACAACAAGGCGTGGGGCGGCTACCCCGACGAGGAGTTTCTTGCCGAGCTCGACGGCGGGCTCGTAGAGGTGCGTCGGACCCTGCCGGACGAGGCCTATAACGCCTCCGAGTCGGCCGGGACCCTAACGGACGAATGGGCCGATCGTCTCGGCCTGCCCGCCGACATTCCGGTGGCCGTAGGAGCCTTCGACGCGCACCTGGGGGCGGTGGGCGCTGGCATCGAGCCCGGCACGCTTGTCAAAATTATCGGTACCTCCACCTGTGATCTGATGCTCGCCCCGCTGGACCGGGACCTCCCCGACATTCCGGGCCTCTGCGGCATCGTCCCCGAATCGGTTCTTCCGGGACACTACGGACTGGAGGCGGGACAGTCGGCCGTCGGCGATATCTTCAACTGGTTCGTCGACGTAGTGAAGCCCGACGGCATGGACCACGACAAGCTTACGGAGCGGGCCTCCGAACTAGAGCCCGGAGAGACTGGCCTGCTCGCGCTCGACTGGCACAATGGCAACCGCACCGTTTTGGTCGATCAGCGCCTCACGGGCGGCGTCCTGGGGGAGACGCTCCACACGACGCCCGCCGAGCTGTATCGCGCCTACGTGGAGGCGACTGCCTTCGGGGCTCGCGTGATCATGGAGCGATTCGAGGAGTACGGTGTGGATGTCGATCGCATTATCAACTGCGGAGGCATCTCAGTAAAGAATGAGATGGTGATGCAGATCTACGCCGACGTGCTGGGACGGCCCCAGCGCATCTCGCGCAGCTCGCAGACGCCGGCCCTTGGGTCCGCCATTGCCGGGAGCGTGGTGGCCGGTCCCGAGAACGGCGGACACGCGACCTTTGACGGCGGAATCGCGGCCATGACCGGCACGGAGGACACGGTCTTCGAGCCCATTCCCGAGCACCAGGACGTATATGATCGGCTCTATCGCCTTTACCGGCGGGTCCACGACGCCTTCGGCGTCGAAGGCACCGAGGACGATCTGTACGACGTCATGAAGACGCTCTTCGACATCCGCGAAGAGATTCACGGGTAGCGTCTCGGTTTTCGGGGCCGAACGTCTTCCGGACCGACAGACCGGGGGCCGCCGCCGACTCCGACACTTCTACCCGCACCTTCGGTCTTTACAGTCCACGCTCGAACTGCCATGGCTTACGACGCCCTCAAGGAGTCCGTTCATCGTGCCAACCTGCAGGTCGTGGAGGCCGGGCTCGTGGAATTGACGTGGGGCAACGCCAGCGCCGTAGACCGCGACGCGGGCCTCTTCGCGATCAAGCCGAGTGGGGTGGACTACGACGTGATGAGCCCCGACGACATCCCACTCGTGTCCCTGGACACGGGCGAGCGGGTGGAGGGCGATCTCGAGCCCTCCTCCGACACGCCAACCCACCGCGAGCTCTACCGGCAGTTTCCGTCGATCGGGGGGGTGGTCCACACCCATTCGAACTACGCGGTGAGTTGGGCGCAGGCCGAACGGCCCATTCCCTGCCTGGGCACTACGCATGCCGATCATTTCTACGGTGCCATTCCCGTGACGCGCCGCATGACGGAGGCCGAGATCCGAACCGAGTACGAGCACAACACTGGTGGGGTCATTGTCGAGTGTTTCCGGGAAAACGGGGTCGATCCCGCCGAGGTGCCGGGCGTGCTGGTGGCTGGGCACGGTCCCTTCGCGTGGGGAGAGGATGTGGAGGATGCCGTCGAGAGCGCCATCGTGCTAGAGTCGGTGGCCGAGAAAGCGCTTCACACGTACCAGATCAGTCCCGACGCTGAGCCGATCGATCAGACCCTGCTCGACAAGCACTACCTGCGCAAACACGGCGAAGAGGCATACTATGGACAGGGATGAATGACGCATCGGCCCCGAGCGACACCATGCGTGCCGTACGCCTGCACGGACCCGGCGATATGCGGGTCGAGTCGATCCCGCGCCCCACGCCCGCCGACGGGCAGGTACCGCTCCGGATGCGGAGCGTGGGCCTCTGTGGCAGCGACCTGCATCACTACCGGGAGGGCACCACGGGCAGTGAGGTTCACTCGGAGCCGTTCGTGCTGGGGCACGAGATCTCAGCGGAAGTACCCGACGAGAGCGCCGACCAGCTCGGGCTGGAGCCGGGGGGCCTCGTTGCTGTCAACCCGGCCCATCCGTGCGGCGAGTGCGAATGGTGCGCGCGCGGCCACCCCAATCTATGCCCGCACGTCGAGTTCAAAGGCGTCGTAGGAGACCCGGGCGGGCTCGCTGAGCGTCTTACCGCGCATCCCCACCAGGTCGTCCCCGTCCCGGACGACATGGGCCCGGACGCGGCGGCCCTTCTCGAACCGCTGGGCGTGGCCATCCACGCCGTCGACCTCGCGGAGATTCAGGTGATGGACACCGTTGCGGTGCTTGGGGCGGGACCCATCGGGCTGCTCGTCGCGCAGGTCGTGCAGGCGGCGGGCACCGGGGAGTGCGTGATCGTTGACCCACTGTCGTACCGCACCGAGGTCGCCAAGAAGTTGGGCGCCGATCGCACTGCCACGCACCGCGATGCAATTGAGGCGTGGACTGGGGGACGCGGGGCCGATGTCGTAATCGAGGCGACCAACGCCCCGGAGGGCTTCGAGCACGCTGTCGAGAGCGTCCGGATTGGCGGCTGCATCGTGCTCGTTGGCATTCCGGAAGGAAATGAGTACGGCCTGACGGCTGCCCCCGCCCGTCGGAAGGGCATCACCGTCAAGTTCTGCCGGCGCATGGGGGAAGTCTACGATCGGGCCATTCAGCTCGTGACGAGTGGGTGCGTCGATCTGGAGCCGATCGTGACGCACCGCGTCCCGCTGGAAGAGGCTCCGGAGGCGCTGGCCTTGCAATCGCGCTACGAGGACAATGTCATTAAGGCGGTCGTGTATCATGGACGAAGCGATTGACACTGACGTCAGCATCCTCGGCTGCGGATGGCTCGGCCGTCCGCTTGGCTGGCGCCTCGCCGACTACGATGCAACCGTCCGCGGCTCCACGACGACCCCCGAAAAGGTCGAGCCGCTACGGGTGGATGGCATCGATCCGTATCTTCTAACCAGATCGATGCCGTGCGCGCAGCCGCCGCGGAGGGAAACGTCGAATGGATCCTCTTCGCGAGCTCGACCGGCGTGTATCCCAACGTGGAACGGACGGTGACGGAGGCCGATCAGCCGCCCGGGAAGCCGGACGCCCTGCCGGGGCCCCGTCGCTCAACAGGGCGCGCGGTGCTGACCGTCGAGGCACGCCTGATGGACGACCCGGCCTTTGCCACCACGATCGTGCGGTTTGGGGGGCTGTATGGCGACGATCGGCACCCCGGCCGCTTCCTTGCGGGACGGACGAACGTGGGCCGGCCCGAGGCACCGGTCAATCTCATTCACCGGGACGACTGCGTGGATCTGCTTCTCACTCTTCTGGAGCAGGACGTGCGCGACGACGTGTTCAACGCGTGCGCCGACGCCCATCCCCCGCGCCGCGCCGTCTACACCCGTGCGGCGGAGATGCTTGGGCTTGAGCCCCCCACCTTCGACGACACGGACCCGACCACAGGCAAGGTCGTGGACAACCAGAAAGTGAAGGAGCGGTGCGGGTACCAGTTTCTCCATCCGGATCCCCTTGCCGACCTGGAGGCCTGAGGACGCTTCTGGGCCGCGCCAGCGGGAAGGCCTGTAACGTTTCCAATAAGCTTCGGCGCAGGCCCGAAACGACTTGACTTCCAGGGATGTCGCCCTGTTTGTTAGGCACGATGTCACTCGTCCCATCCCAGACGAATCCGGGGCCGGAGCCTTCTAGAAAACGGTCCCGTCGTCCGTCATCTCTTCATCGCCGATCCAGGTGTATGTCTACCTCCACCAGCGTCCGTCCCGTGCTCGACCAGGCGCCCGCCACCGAATCCTTCCGCGAGGCGGTGCTGAACGGCCTTCGCGAGCCGCAGAAGCACATCCCCTCGAAGTTTCTGTACGACGAACGCGGGTCGAAGCTTTTCGACCGCATCTGTGAGCTCGAGGAGTACTACCCCACGCGCACCGAGATCGGCATCATGCAGCAGCACGTCGAGGCCATGGTCGAGGCCATCGGGCCGCGTGCTCGGCTCGTGGAGTACGGCAGTGGGAGCAGCCTCAAGACCCGCATCCTGCTCGATCACTTAGACGACCTCGCGTCGTACGTGCCGGTCGACATCTCGAAAGAGCATCTCGTAGAGAGTGCCCAGGAACTCGCTGAGGACTACCCCTCGATTCCCATCCAGCCGGTGTGCGCCGACTACACCACGGCGTTCGACCTGCCGGAGCCCCCGCTTTTGCCCGCGCGCACCGTGGGCTACTATCCCGGCTCCACGATCGGCAACTTCCAACGGGGGGAGGCCCGGGCCTTCCTCGCCCAGATCGCCGAGACGGTGGGGCCCGAGGGAGGACTGCTGATCGGCGTCGATCTGAAGAAGGACGTGGACGTCCTCAAAGCGGCCTACGACGACTCGGAAGGGGTGACGGCGGCGTTCAACAAGAACCTGCTCCGCCGCATGAATCGGGAACTCGACGCCACGTTCACTCTCGATGCCTTCGAGCACCAGGTCTGCTGGAATGAGGAGCGCGGCTGTATGGAAAGCCACCTGCGGAGCACGCAGGCACAGACTGTCACCGTGGCGGGCGAACGGTTTTCGTTCGAGGAGGGAGAGACCATCCACACCGAAGACTCGCACAAGTACACGCTCGACGGCTTTGCCTCGCTCGCGGTGGAAGGGGGGGTTCAGGTCGACACTCTGTGGACGGACGACCGGTCGTACTTTAGCGTTCAGTACTGCACGGTCGACGCGGCGTGAATTTGCGGGGCATCAGGGCGCGTGCAGGTCCGACTGGGGAACGAGCGGGTGGAGAGGTGCATCCGTATGATTCCAATTCCCTCTCGTGCTTCGCTCATCAGCCACCGCCTGTTATGGCCCACGCATTCTTCCTCGGTGTTGATGTTGCTCCGAGCGATGGGAATCCCCCGCACGACGTAACCCACGCGCTGTTCGAGAAGTCGACGGAGGGGGGAGACGACGGAGCGACCTATCGACTCGATCACATCCGGCACCACACAGACATTGCTTCGACCGACGAACTTGCCGACCACCTCCAGGGACTCGTTGCGGAGCAGCCGTACATTGGCCGAACGAGTCTCATCGTCAGTCGAAGCACGGACTTCGGCCAGGCCCTCGTCGACGCCCTTGAGGATCGGGGAATGGATCCTGTGGCGGCCACCCTCACGGAGGGCTCCGGCGTGGCGGCGGGAGACACGGACGAGATTGGCGTTCATCTGGGCGGCGTCGACGCCGTGCGCACGATCGCCGACCTGCATCGCGGTCGGAAGATTGCGCTCGAAGGATACACGACCGAAGTCGCCTCGCGGCTGGCCCGTGACGTGCAGGCGCTCGCGGAGCAGCTCGATGAGGCGGACGGGGACCTTGAAGCCCTCGGCACGTCCACCTCCGAGCCTTCGTTCGATCCGGAGGCCATCCACGTCACGAGTGCTGCCCTGGCGGTGTGGCTTGGGACCGAACGGTCGTTTGATCCCTCGCAGCACCTGAAAGAATCGCCCCAGACCGACTCGGTGGGGGGCGCATGACCTGTTCGCGTGAACAGAACTCTGCCCAGAACCTGCTGCTCGCTACCATCTGAGTTACGTATTGCGTATCCGGTACTTCCCCTGCGCACCACGCAATACGAAATCCGTACTACGCACTTTCGTTAGGCGAAAAGCACTGATTTAAGGTACCGATTTGACTCTCCCACAACAACCCTCCGTGAGGCCCTCATGAGTCATCCCTGGCACAACATCGAGGTAGGCCCCGACGCCCCCGATGTCTTTAACTCCATCATCGAAATCCCACAGGGCTGCAAGGTCAAGTACGAGCTCGACAAGGAGACCGGTCTGCTGCGGGTGGACCGGATGCTCTACTCCTCGGTCGTCTACCCGGCCAACTACGGCTTCATTCCCCGCTCCTACGCCGACGACGGAGACCCGCTCGATGTGCTCGTGCTGGCCCAGGAGCCGGTCGATCCACTGAGCATCCTCCGTGCTCGTCCCATCGGGCTCATGAGCATGCTCGACGACAAGGAGGAGGACGCGAAAATCATCTGCATCCACATGGACGACCCGGCCTTCAACGATTATTGGCACATCAAGGAGCTTCCCGACCACCGCCTCCTCGAACTCCGCCGGTTCTTCCAAGACTACAAGGCCCTCGAAAACAAGACGGTTCGGGTGCAGGACTTTTTCGGGCCGGACCGGGCCAAGAGCGTCGTCGAGGAGGCCATGGAACGGTATGACGCAGTGATTGCGCCAGAGTACGAGGAGGACAGCATCGCGGCGCAGGCAGCGTCGTGACGTGATGCCATGAGGAGTGATGCGTGAGAGATCACCTTTCGTCCATCGCGCATCCCGATGGGTTTCTTCCCGAGCAACGTGGTCCCTGCCCATCCGCGACGAGTCCGGATCCCTCCTATAGGGCAAGCCCGACCCCG
>PXSX01000161.1 GCA_003022655.1 Bacteroidetes bacterium QH_1_64_81
AGCGCCGTCAGCGAGGCCACCTCGTCGTTTGGGATGGTGATGAGGAGACGCCCGATGCCGTACAGGTCGATCTCGTCGAGGACGGTCTCGGAAAGCACGTTGGCCTTGTGGGCGTCGAGGCCCTCCTCCCGCGCATGCCGCACGTGGAGGGAATTGTTATCGATGAGGGAGACGGTCACCCCCAGCGCCTGCACGCTCTGCGCAATGGTGCGGACCCACGGCGCCGCCCCCACGAAGAGGATGCCGTTCGGGTCCGGGTCCGCCAGGCCAAACCACTGCGCCAGCGGGGCCGCCGTGAGGCCGTAGACGGCCACCGTGCCCACGATAACCGCAAAGACGACGGGCACCATTCCGTCCACCGCTTCCGGGTACACCGGCCGCAGTTGGAACGCAAAGAGCGAGGCCACCGCGGCGGCCACCACGCCCCTCGGCGCCATCCACGACAGAAACGCCTTCTCCTCCCAGCTCAGGCCCGAGCCCACCGAGGAGACGAAGACGGCGAGCGGCCGGACGAAGATCACCAGAAGGCCCAGAAAGAGAAGCACGCGACGGTCGATGTACGACAGCGCGCTCAGCTCCAGCCGCGCGCTTAGCAGCACAAACAGCGCCCCGATGAGCAGTACCTGCAGGTTCTCTTTGAACTCGATGATGCGCTGGACCGACACGAGCGGCTGATTGGCCAGCGCGATGCCCATGAGCGTAGTCGTGAGCAGGCCGGCCTCGTGCTGGAGCACGTTGGACACCACGAAGGCCGCGACGACGATCATGAGCGTGACTGCGTTTCGGAGGTAATCGGGCACCAGGCGCCGCCGCAGCACCACGATCAGCAGCATGGTGGCCGCCACGCTCACGCCGAGGGCCACAAAGATTTCGAGGCCGAGGCCGACGATGACGTGCTCGACCACCGCGTTGACGCCGGCCCCTGCGCTCGGGTCGTTGAGCAGGAGCAGCGTTTCGAGCACCAGCACGGCCAGGATGGCCCCCACAGGATCGATGGTGATGCCCTCCCACTTGGCGATGGTGCCCGCACGCCCCTTCGGCTGCACGTGACGGAGAAGCGGAATGACGACCGTGGGACCGGTCACCACGAGGATGGCCCCGATGAGGATCGACAGGGGGACGTTAAATTCCAGGATGTAGTGGGCCCCTCCCGCGCCGAGGCCCCAGGTGATGAGCGCCCCGATCGTCGTGAGATTCAGCACGGTCGTGCCCACCTCCCGCAGCTCCGAGAGGCGGAGGCTCAGCCCTCCTTCGAACAGGATTATGCCGATGGACAGCGAGACGAAGGCAAACAGCCAGTCCCCCTGCAGCGACTGCGGATCGAGGAGGCCCAGCACGGGACCGGCGAGGAACCCGACCAGGAGCAGCAGCAGAATAGAGGGCAGACGAAACCGCCACGCCGTCCACTGCGCCCCAACGCCCAGCACGATGACGAGCATGATGTCGAGCAGCACGGATTCGGTCACGGTTCAGGGACGATCGGCCATAAAAAGCATGAAAACGGGGGCGCCTCCGATAAGGAGTCTAACAAATCCCGCCGAACAGTAGCAACTTCGCGGTGAAATTCACCGCAGCGGTCGCGTGCTGCTCCACGTTTTGAGCAAAAACTATGCTGTCGCTGACGGCGGGCCGCTTGCGGCAAATTTCGCAGTGAACGGACCTGGAAGCGCTTGCAGTTCGGCCCGGTGCTCGTTTTCATGAAAATACTTAGGGCTTACGCACTTGCCTCTGTAGACCCCCGAGGGTTCCGAAACCTCGGAGGTCTGGGTGCCAATTCTCGCCCGTAAAGGGCATTTTCGCCCATCAACTGCGTAAGCCCTAACACAGCTCTTCTTCTCACAGTCCGTCTCCTCCCCATGGAAGCCACGACCACGAAGACGAACGTCCAGGCCGAATCCTCGACCGGCTTTTTCGGCCAGGTGAACCGAATGTTTGACACCGCTGCAGGCTACACGGACCACGTACGGGGGGTGCTCCACCAGATCCGGGCCTGCGACAACGTTATTCGCTTCGAGTTTCCCATCAAGCGCGACGACGGCACCATCCAGGTCGTTCGGGGCTACCGGGGAGAGCACAGTCACCACATGCAACCCACGAAGGGCGGCATCCGCTACGCCCCAAGCGTGGACGTCGACGAGGTGATGGCCCTCTCGGCGCTCATGAGCTACAAGTGCGCCATTGTGGACATCCCGTTCGGCGGAGCGAAAGGGGGCGTGTGCATTGACGCCCGCAACTACTCAGCGGCCGAGCTAGAGCACATTACGCGTCGATACACCTTCGAGCTTGCCCGGAAGGACTTCATCGGGCCCGGGACGGGCGTGCCCGCACCCGACTACGGCACCGGCGAGCGCGAGATGGCGTGGATCATGGACACGTTCATGCAGATTGGGGACGAGGACCTGAACGCCCTTGCGTGTGTGACGGGCAAGCCGGTGGGTCAGGGCGGCGTGCGGGGCCGAACGGAGGCGACCGGACGGGGAGTGTACTACGGCGTGCGGAAGGCGTGCCGGTACGAGAAGGACATGAAGCGCTCCGGCCTGGTGCCGGGCCTGGAGGGCAAGAGCGTGGTCATTCAGGGATTGGGCAACGTCGGCTACCACGCGGCCAAAATTCTGGAAGACGAGGGCGGGGCCGACATCGTGGGGATCGCCGAGATCGAAGGCGCTATCTACGACCCCGACGGGCTCACCGTGGACGACGTGGTGGCTCACCGCGAGGAGACGGAAACCATCCTCGACTTCCCGGGCGCCGAAAACATCAACACCTCTGCGAAGGCGCTCGAGCTTCCCTGCGACATCCTCATTCCGGCGGCGCTCGAAGGCGTGATTACCAGCGACAACGCCCCGAACATCCAGGCCAACATTGTCGCCGAGGCGGCCAACGGCCCCGTCACCTCGCAGGCCGACGACATCCTGCAGGAAAAAGACGTGATGATCATTCCGGACGTGTACCTCAACGCCGGGGGCGTCACGGTCTCCTACTTCGAGTGGCTGCGCAACCTGTCGCACATGCGGCACGGTCGCATGAGTCGTCGTTTCGAAGAGCGGAACGCCGAGCGAATTCTCCGCGCCGTCGACGAGCTTACTACGGAGGCCTTCGACGAAAAGCTTCTCGAATCGCTCATCGAACGCATCAGCTTTGGGGCCGGCGAGCGGGACCTCGTGAAATCGGGCCTCGAGGATACGATGACCAAGGCGTACGGCGAGATCCGAGCCATCCGCGAAGAGAAGGAGGTGGACATGCGCACGGCCGCCTTCATCAGCGCCATCGACAAGATTGCGGGCTCCTACGAACGGATGGGCATCTTCCCGTAGCGACGCGGCGATTCCCGGTTGACAAACATCGAGGATTCTGTTAGTTTTTGCAAAGGGCTTTCACGATGTCTCCATAAAAATTAAGGGGCCTACGCCATGCACACAGTACAGCGCCTTTGCGGTCTCGTCCTTTCGCTACTGCTCATCGGCCCGACGGGCGCCTGGGCCCAGCTTCCGGCCAACGAGTTGGAGGGAACGTGGACGATGGTGTCGCGGGAGCTCGTCTATCCGGATTCGGTCGTCAACCAGAGTAAGAACTGGGGAGCCAACTACAAAATCCTGAACTCGACGCATTTCGCCTGGGGACGGGAGACCGAGGATGGGGAGACGGTGCTCGCGGGAGGGGGACGCTACGAGTACCACCCGGAACGAAACCTGTACATCGAGCACGTCCAGTATCATTCGGACCCCTCCCTGAGCGGCACCACGCTCCGGTTTCAGGCCCGCATGGAGGGGGACACGTGGTACCACGTGGGAGAACTGGTCGACTTTAAGATCCGCGAGGTGTGGGAGCGAGTGGACCCGAAGCAAGTGCAAGCCGAGCTCCGGAAGGACACGACGTCGGCGGAGAAACAAGTGACCGGCTCAAGCGAGCAGTAGCTGCGCCGATGATCTCGCGCGCATGCTCGCCATGGGAAAATACCGAGCGGTCGTCGGAGGTCCGTTACGCCGCGTTCGCCTCGTGTGACCGAGTGGCGGCGTGCTCCTCAATAAGCGAGACGACCGTTCCGATGTCGTCGGTGGCCGCGAGGTGGTCTTCGTACGGGGTCTCCTCCGCCAGGGTCGTCATGAGGGGGTACACCGGTTTCGTCTCGGACCAGTAGGCGCGGTCGAGAAACACCATGGGGCTGGCCGGGCCAAACGTCTCGTAGTGGTTCTGGGCCGCGTCCATGAACACCTCCTGAATGGTGCCCGCACTGCCGGGGGCGTAGACGACCCCGTACGTGGCGATGGCCAGCAGTCCATCCTCGCGAATGCTGTTGGCGAAGTACTTTGCCACGTGCGTGGAGAAGAGGTTTGAGGGTTCATGGCCGTAGAACCAGGTGGGTACGGCGAGGCTTTCCGCGCGGTCGGGATACTGCTCTCGGACGTCGAGGGCCCGGTCGAGATAGGTGTCGTCTTCGTAGTGTGGAGCGGCGGCAAGGGTGTCAACGGCATCGTTGACCGTGTGGCGCTCGTACGGCGCCAGCGATGCACCGAGGTTGGCGGCCTCCATTGCGCCCGGTCCGCCGCCGCTGGCGACGAAGAACCCGGCGCGGGTCAGCCGCCAGCCCAGTCGGGCGACCCGGCGGTAGAGGGCTGCGTCTCGTTCGAGCTGATGGCCGCCCATGATGCCCACCACCCGCCGATCGGCGCCGTCGTCGGGAAAGAGAAGGTCGCGCAGGGCATCGTCGATGGCGTGGTCGTGGATGCGGAACGCCAGAGCATC
>PXSX01000162.1 GCA_003022655.1 Bacteroidetes bacterium QH_1_64_81
CGCCGCGCTGGCGCAGTGGGACGGGCAGCGCGTACTCGCTGTAGAGCCGACCTCATCCCGGCGCGGGGTCGACCGGCAGGGCCTGCGGGAGCAGCTCGCGGACGTCGCGCTGGACGAGATCGTCGTGCTTTCCTCGATTCCGCTCGACCGACGGCACAATGCCAAGGTCGATTACCCCGCGCTCCACGACCGGCTCGAACAGGAGCTCTGAGTCGTCTCCGTCAGTGCAGAAGGACGCGAGCGAGCCGGGGGCACTCGTTACAGGATCGGAGCGGAATCCGGCCTCAATTCGGTCCGACAGAGGAACAGCGGAGGGGCGGTTGCGGTGCCATTCGCGCTTTAATGTCGTCCCTTCTTGCCACGACCACCGCCTCACTCATGGCCCTTCCCGACACGGCTCTCACCGACATCGATACGCTCGGCGGACTCAAGGAAGCCGACTATCAGATCCGCTCCGTCAAGGAGGAACTGCGGGCCAACCTGATGCAGAAGCTCCGCGCCGGGGAGGACATCTTTCCCGGCATCCTGGGGTACGACGAGACGGTCATCCCTCGAATTCAGAACGCCATCCTCGCCAAGCACGACCTCATTCTGCTGGGGCTGCGCGGGCAGGCCAAGAGCCGCCTCATCCGCATGCTGCCGCGGCTCCTCGACGACTACGCCGCGGCTCCTCGACGACTACATTCCTGTGATCGAGGACTCGCCGCTCAACGAGGACCCGTTCAATCCCATCACGAAGCAGGGCCGCGAGCTCGTGGGGGAAAAGGGCGACGACACGCCAATCGAGTGGCTGCCCCGCGAGGCGCGCTACGGCGAGAAGCTGGCCACCCCCGACACTACGATCGCCGACCTCATCGGCGACATCGACCCGATCAAGGCGGCCAACGAGCGGCTCACCTACGCCGACGAAGAGGTCATCCACTTCGGCATCATCCCCCGCACGAACCGCGGCATCTTCGCCATCAACGAGCTGCCGGACCTGCAGCCGCGCATCCAGGTGGGCTTGTTCAACATCATGGAGGAGCAGGACATCCAGATCCGCGGGTTCAACGTGCGCTTCCCGCTTGACGTGATGATGGTCTTCTCCGCCAATCCGGAGGACTACACGAGCCGCGGCAACCTGGTGACCCCGCTGAAGGACCGCATCGACAGCCAGATCACCACCCACTACCCGAAGACGATCGACACGGGGATGAGCATCACCGAGCAGGAGGCGTGGCAGGACCGGGCCGACGGCGAGGCGGCGGTCGACGTGCACATTCCACACTTCTTCCGCGAGATTGTGGAGCAGGTGGCCTTCGAGGCGCGCGAGAGCGAGTACATCGACCAGACCTCGGGCGTCTCGGTGCGGGTGACGCGGGCCGCGCTGGAGGCGCTCCTCTCGGCGGCCGAGCGGCGGGCGCTCCTGAACGGCGAGGACGAGACGACCGTCCGCATCAGCGACCTGATGCACGTGGCGCCGGCCATCACCGGCAAGGTGGAGCTCGTCTACGAGGGGGAGCAGGAGGGGGCCGAGAGCGTGGCCCTCTCCCTCATCGGACAGGCCGTCCGGGCGCTCTTCACCGAGTACTTCCCCGACCCGAGCGACAAGGAAGAGGGCCGTCCCGAATACACGGACGTGCTGAGCTGGTTCTCGCAGGGCAACACCGTCGAAATCGAGCAGGACATGATCGACCGGGCGTACACCGACACGCTCGGGCAGGTCGACGGTCTGCAGGCGCTCGTGGAGGAGCACCTTTCTTCGGAAACATCGGGAGAAACCCATGCCGGCATGGAGTTCGTCGTGGAGGCCCTCCACCAGAACTCGCTCGTCGGAAAAGAAATTGGCGACGGGGGACAGACCTACGACGACATCATGGGCTCGATGCTCTCCTCTATCGGCGATGGCGGGATGCCGAGCGACGACTTCGATGAGGGCGACTTCGACGACGGCGACGATGACGACGACCCGCTGAGCCAGTACCGGTAGCGTTGGAACATTGGCACGCTGAAGGTTGAACGTTACGGTGAGTCGAGATTCACACTAAAACCGACTGCTCAACGATGGGGGATGCGCCGTTTGTGTCGATCCGCAAAGCCACGCCCGATGACGCGAAGACGCTCGTAGACCTGATTCTGGAGCTCGCCGCCTACGAGAAGTTGCTCGACGAGGCGGAGCCGAGCGTGGACCTCCTGGAGGAGCATCTGTCGGAGGAGGCGCTTACGGGGTGTGAGGCGCTGCTTGCGGAGACAGAGCGTGACACGGCGGTCGGCTTT
>PXSX01000163.1 GCA_003022655.1 Bacteroidetes bacterium QH_1_64_81
TCGCCGTCCGGCGTCTGGGGCGGAAGGGGCAGCGAGCCCGGCACGCCGAGTTGCGGAAATTCCTTACGGAGCGGATGATACTCGAAGTCCTCCGGCATGTACATGCGCCGGGGATCCGGATGGTCGACGAATTCGAATCCGAACATGTCGTAGGCCTCCCGCTCGTTCCAGTTGGCCGCGCGGTACACGTCCGTCACACTTGGCACCGTCATGTCGGTCTCGTCGACCTGCACCTTCAGGCGGATCCGCTTCTGCCGCTCGGTGCTTACGAGGTTGTAGAAGACCTCGTAGCGGTCCTCCTCCGTGAAGCGGTCGATACCGCCGAGGTCGGCGAAGTAGTCGAAGTCCTCTTCCGCCCGGAGAAAGCGACAGATTTCCCGAATGCGGCGTTTCTCGACGTAAACGGTGTCCTCGTTTGCGTAGCGCTCCAGCTCCAGCACCGCGGCGCCGAACTCGTCCTGGAGCGCCTCGATGACCTCGGGGACGCGAGTCGTGTCCTTCGCGTGGGGATTGTCGGTCGCCCGATCGTCCTGACGGCTGTCGGAATCGGCGGACGGGGTAAAGTGGAACCGAAGCTTCTCGGGATCCTGCGGGTTCGAGGCGCGGGGGTCGTCGGGCTTGCTCATCGGCGGTCCAGCGTCTTGGAGAGTCGCAGTCGGGGCACCGTCGGGGGCGGGCCGTCAGACGGAAAGGGGCAGGGACTCAGGCCGCAATCGGCTCCGGCGAAGACTCCTCCGTGTCGGCGGCAGTCGGGTCCGAGGCCTCCAGCGTGTAGTCCTGCGTCTTCGGCTTCTCGAGCTGTCCTGGGAACTTGTTTGTGTTCTCTGGCTGGATCGGCGCCCGCTCGCGGACCCTTCCGAACTCGTAGTCCTGCACCACCGAATACTCGTTGCGGATCTTCTCCTGGATGTCCATCAACGCATGCAGCACCGACTCCGGGCGCGGCGGGCAGCCGGAGATGTAGACGTCGACCGGCAGGAAGTTGTCCACGCCCTGCACCACGCCGTAGCAGCGATGCATGCCCCCAGTGGAGGCGCAGGCGCCCATGGCCACGCACCACTTGGGGTCGCCCATCTGGTCCCACACGCGGCGGATGGCGTGGCTCATCTTGTAGGAGCACCAGCCGGCTACGATCATGAGGTCGGCCTGGCGCGGAGAGAACCGCATCGCCTCGCTGCCGAAGCGGGCCGAATCGTACTTCGGCCCGGCAAACCCCATCATCTCGATGGCGCAGCAGGCCAGGCCCATCGGCATGGGCATGAGCGAGTTCGAGCGTGCCCAATTGAGCAGGGCGTCCACCTGAGTCGTGAAGAAGCCTTGTCCGTTGCCTCCAGAGGGTCCAGCCATAGCACCGTGCGGAAATGTGAAGAGTCAGTTGGGGACGAGAGGCCCATCCCGAGTCGCGGGACGACTTAAATGATACGGGTCCCCCCCTGTTTCGCTCCCCGCGGTAAAGTTATCAGAGCGTGCGATCGTCCGCCCACGGCTGCTTTGTTCCGTCCGCAAGACTGCGTACGGGCGTCAAAGTTACATATGGGCGTTACATATGGGCGTGTAGGCACGTCAGGACGGCGGACGGCAGTCGCAAAACAACGATTTTTTGCAGCGGTCCGCGGTCCATAGTCGGCCGCCACCCACCCATGAGACTACTTCTCAAAGTCCAGCCCCCCTTTCTTCACGTCATAGAGCAGCCCGACGAGCAGAATGATCGTGAAGAGCGAAATGACGGCGATCGCGCCCAGTCCCGCGCCGCTTTCGACGAAGCTGTGGAAACTGGCGGCCCACGGCCACATGAAGACGACCTCCACGTCGAAGACGATGAAGATCATGGCCACGAGGTAAAACTTGACCGAGTACCGCTCGTGGGCGCTGCCCACCGGATCCATGCCGCTTTCGTAGGGCATCGTCTTCGTTCCGCTCGGGCGGCTGGGACCGACGTATGCGGCCGCCGCCAGCAGGGTGAGGGCCAGCCCCAGGGCCAGCGCGATCATGAGGAAGAGTGGCACAAAGTCGCCAAACATGGCCGGTGGCGGTCGGACGTTCGAGAACCAGCGAAGCAATCCTCTCCGAGACGGGAGAGACTCGGGGATAAGGCACGGTACAGATCAGACCCCGCGGATGCAACGATGTCCCCGCTTAGACGCCCAAAAAGCGGGTGAACTTGTCAGAAGCTGTTGCCTTCCGACTCGTCTCCTCCGGCCAACGTTCGTCCCTGCTGCCTGCCCTTCAGGTGAACGTCGCCGACTTCGACCTCCCCAGTAAGGGACCCAGGCCATTCCGAACGCCACTCGTGGATGGTCTTTCAGATTACCTCCGACACCCGAAGACCCGTCTTGCAGGTGTTAAGAAGCTCGGACATCCACCCCCGTCTCCGTCTGTAGCCGACGACACGCGCCGTTGGATCGACGCGGTCGCAAAGATATCATAGCCCCTACTTTCGGCGGGGCGGATTCATCCCAGCAGGAGTTGCGGGCCTCCGCAATTCCTTTTTCGTTCCGTGGCGCATTCTCTTCGACAATGCTCCAGCAGTGGGAGGCTCCTGCTCCTCGACCGCTCAGTCCGCCGGCGAGTGCTCCCCCGCTCCGGATCGGTTTTCCTCCGCCCACGCCGCAGACAGCCCCTCCCGATCCTCCAGCCACTGCAACAGGGCGGGCAGGAAGACGATGGCCGCGAGCAGCGTCGTACCCAGCCCCAACACTGCGAGCGTGCCCATCGAGTTAAGGCCTGGGTGGAAGCTCAGGAGCAGTCCCCCGAATCCGACCATCGTCGTGACCACCCCGATGATGACGTGCTCGCCCGTCGAGCGGAGCACTGTCCAGAGCGACCGGGGGCCTTCCTCCCGGTATCGATGCACTATGTGCACCCCTGCGTCGTTGCCGATGCCGAGAATGGCCGGGAAGACAACCATGTTGTAGAAGTTGACCATGAGCCCAGCGACCTCCATCAACAGCAGCATCCACAGCAGGCCCACCACCAGCGGAACGAGGGCCAGGGCGGCCCACCGGAACGACCCGAAGTTGAGCAGCATCAGGAGAGCAACGATCGCGAACGTAGCCCCGATCATCCAGGGAGCTTCCCGCTGCATGATCAGCAACATGTCCGCCGCCACGATCGAGGTCGACCCCGCGTGATAGGTCTTGCCGCCGTCGGTCGTAACGGTGCCCACATCCTTGGCAAAGGCGATCGACTTTCGCCCGTCGGAGAGGCCGACGGACGGATAGATGATGACGAACTTGCCGAGTTCGCCGCCCTTCGTCGTAAACTGCTTCCGGAGAAATTCGGGCACCTGCTCAAGAGTGATGGGCTCCTGGGTCTGCGCCGCCCGACGCAGCCGTTCAAGCGCGTCGGACGTTTCATCTTTCAGATATCGGTTTTCGGTGGCTGTCTCTCGAATCTCGGCGATCCGCTTGAGCTTCGATGTCTGCGCAGAGTCGCGCAGCGGAAACCGCTCCTGCAAGCTTTCCACCGCCAAAATGGTGGGCGAGGTCGTGTCGGACCGCATCTTTTCTCGGAGGGCCTCTACGATTTCCGGAACGGCCGCCTGGCTGTCGGCCACGATGTAGGCAGGATTGCGACGCTTGCCGTCCCCCGAATTTGCGCGGTCCACGTACCGGTCCTTCTGCTCATACTCGGCATACTCGGGCTCAAGCGCCCCGAAGTCGTATTGAAACCCCAACCGTGGAACCAGCGCGAGGGACGCGACCACGGCCAGGAGCCCTCCCACGACGATGGATCGTGCCGCTGGATAGCGGCGATACTGGTTCTCAGGTTCGGCCTGCATCCCGGCCGTGGCCTGCAGGTCGAGCAGCCCCGATCGCTCAAGGACCACGAGCAGGGCCGGCATCACAACGGTCATGGACACGAGGGCAAACAGCACCCCCGTCCCCGCAACGGCCCCAAACTCGCTGAAGCCTTTGAAGTCGGCCATCGTGAGCACGTAGAGGGCCCCGGCCGTCGTAAAGGCCCCCACGGCGATGGCCTGTCCTGTATGGACAAAGGTGGTCTCGACGGCTGCGGGCACCGAGCTCGCTTCCGCACGCTCTTCCGCGTAGCGAGGGTAGAAGAAGGTCCCGTAGTCGATGCCCAGCCCAAAGAGGACGAGACCGAGCGTAGACGTCATCAGATTTAACTTCCCAAACAACAGGTAGGCCACCCCGCCGGTCCAGGTCAAGCTCATGAGCAGCGGCAGCCCGATGACGAGCCCCATGACCGGGGCACGCCCCAGCTCCTGCAGAAGAATCTTTTTATCGAAGCGTTTTCCAGCCCGTGCCTGATAGGCCTTGTATAAGAAATACAGAATCACCAGCAGCAGAACCGTCCCGACCCCAACCCCAAAGGATCCAGCAATATCGGTCCAGATGGTCTGCACTTCAACGAGCTGTCGGTACAGGCGGCCGGCGAGCACCACTTTCATGTCCGGATGGTACGACTCCGGATCCATTCGGTCGACCATCCCCCGGAAATCGCCGTACAGATTTTCGATGTACCCGATGTCCGTCTGCGCCCCCGACGGATAAAACCGCAACACCATCGTGGTGCTGTCGTCGGAGATCGGATAGCGCTTGCCGATGAGCCGGTCGTACACCCTCTCCAGCTGCTGCTCCGTATCCGTCGTGTCGGTGGTGTCGGACGCTTCCTCCTCGATTTCCACGTAGAAGGGGTTGGCCTCCTGGCGAGCCTGCTTTGCCTCTTCAATCTTCTCCTGGAGGAAGTCCTCGACCTGGCGAAGCTC
>PXSX01000164.1 GCA_003022655.1 Bacteroidetes bacterium QH_1_64_81
CAGTTCGTTTTCCGAGTTTGGGCACCAGGGGGCCCAGAAGTGCACCACGTGGAGGCCGTCCTTCTCAATGCGATCTTGCACGAAAGCCTCTGCGTCCGTGGTGGGGGAGACCGATGCCGCAGGGGTCGGATCGGTGACCGTCGACTGGCGGGCCAACGGGGTGCCGGCGTCGGTCGTCGCGTTCATTGAGTCGGCCGACGCCCCGGCATCGATGGGCTGTAGCTGGCCGGCCGGACACTCCGAACCGTCTTGAGCGTGGGCTGGAAGGGCCGCTACGAGAAGGAAACTCAGGAGCAACGTCAAAAGCGACTTCACGGGACGGTCGGCATCCAGTGAACAAAGGCCACGAAAAATGACGCGGGGCTCTCGTGAGTACACGTGGGGGAGCGGTCGGAAAGCGAGGATCAGGATGCTCCTCGAACCACGATAACGCACTCGCCTCGGACTTTCGTATACCCCGCGAAGTACGCCCGGACCTCTTCGAGCGTTCCCCGCTCAATCTCTTCGTACTTCTTGGTAAGCTCCCGGCCCACGGCAGCGAGGCGGTCGGCCCCGAGATGCTCGATCAGATCATCCAGCGTGCGCAGCAGGCGGTACGGCGACTCATAGATCACGATGGTCCGCAGCTCGGTGGACAGTTCCGTCAGGCGGGTCTGCCGGCCCTTCTTCTTGGGCAGGAAGCCCTCGAACACGAAGCGGTCGCTGGGAAGGGCGCTGGCCGTGAGGGCGGGAATGAGGGCCGTGGGGCCGGGCAGGGCCTGCACCTCGATGTCTTCGTTCCAGCATTCTCGGGCCAGGTAGAATCCCGGGTCGGAAATCCCCGGGGACCCAGCGTCGCTGATGAGGGCAATCTCGCGCCCGGCCCGCATGCGGGTGATGAGCTCGGGCGCCTTCTCGCGCTCGTTGTGCTCGTGATAGCTGGTGGTGGGCGTGTCCACGTCGTGGTGATCGAGGAGCTGCCCGGAGGTACGGGTGTCTTCGCAGGCAATCAGGTCGACCTCGCGGAGCACCCGGAGGGCCCGGAGCGTGATGTCGTCCAGGTTGCCAATGGGCGTGGGGACGAGGTAGAGCACG
>PXSX01000165.1 GCA_003022655.1 Bacteroidetes bacterium QH_1_64_81
GGCAAGGCGCCGCTGGGCCTCGTGAAGAAGATGCATGGGGAGGCCATCGGGTACAAGGTGGCCGAGCAGTTCGTGCAGGAGGTGTTCGAACAGGAGATTGACGACAACGAGATCGAGCCCCTCGGCCAGCCGACGCTGGTGGATCTCGACTACGAGCTCGACGAGGACCTCCGGGCCACTCTTCGGTTCGGCGTGCGCCCTCAGGTGGAGCTCGAGGACCTCTCTTCCGTGGAAGTCCCGATGCTCGACCCCGAGGTGACGGAGGAGGACGTGGAGGAGGAGATCGACCGCCTCCGGACGGAGGAGGCCGACCTGCTGCCGCTCGAAGACGAGCCGGCCGGGGACACCGACTACGTAAACATCGATCTCCAACGCATCGACCCACAGACCGACACGCCCATCATCGGGGACAAGGACGAGGACCTCACCTTCTTCCTCGACGACGAACGCCTCAAGGAAGACCTGCGCGTGGCCCTCATGGGCCGGAAGGCCGGGGAGACCTTTCGCGTGACGCTGCCCCAGGAACAGCCGACCCACGAGCATGAGGGCCACGGCCACCAGCGCGACCACGGTGGCGAAGAGGAAGACCGTCTCTACGAGGTCACCGTCAACGACGTGAAACGCCGCGACCTTCCGCCGCTCGACGAGGAATTCGTCCGCCGCGTCTCCGAGGGGGAGTTTCACGACCTGGAGGCCTTCCGCGAGGACATCCGCAAGCGCCTGCAGGAGGCCTGGGACGGACGGGCCCGCGAGATGGTGCAGGGCGAGGTCATCGACAAAATGCTGGAGCTGCACCCGGTGCCGGTCCCCGAGTCGGTGATCGAGGGCTACCTCGACTCGTTTGTCAAACAGGTGGAAGAAGAAAACGACGGCGAGCTGCCCGCGGACTTCGACGAGGAGCACTTCCGCCGGCGCAACCGCCGCGACGCCGAGAAGCAGGGCCGCTGGATGCTCATCCGAGACCAGATCATCGAGGAGGAGGACCTGGAGGTGTCCGACGAGGAGCTACAGGCGTTCTTTGCCGATCAGGCCGAGGGGGACGACGAGGTGTCCTCCCAGCAAATCAAGCAGTTTTACCGCTCGATGCCGGATATGATGGAAAAGGTGGAGCAGCAAATCCTGAGCGACAAGGTGTACGACCTGCTCCTCGACCGCCTCGATAGGACTGAGGCGTGAAGATCCGGAGGCGCGGAGACATGGAGAATGCTGGACGTCCGGATCCTCCCGCATCTTCATGCTCCCGAAGCCCCCACGCATCCATGCCTTCCCGCGGCCAAGAAGGAACTATTTTCCACTGCTCGGGGTGTGATATTATCTGTATGACCCGTCACACCTGCACCAATTTTCCGACCCACTATGGCAGACGCCGGCGACTTTATCAACTTCAGTAGGAGCCTCACCTCCCTCCCCGGGAGCATTCACGACGGGGACCTCGGCGACCAGCCGATGTCGGGACTCGTTCCCATGGTCGTGGAGCAGACCACCCGTGGCGAGCGCGCATACGACATCTTCAGTCGCCTGCTGAAGGAGCGGATCGTGTTCATCGGCACGCCGATCAACGATCAGATCGCCAACCTCACGGTCGCCCAGCTCCTGTATCTGACGAGCGAGAGCTCCGAAAAGCCCATCAACCTCTACATCAACTCGCCGGGGGGCGTGATCTACAGCGGCCTCGGGGTCTACGACACGATGCAGTACGTGGGCGCTCCCGTCTCGACCATCTGCGTGGGCCTGGCAGCCTCGATGGGGTCGGTGCTGCTGGCCGGCGGCGAGGAGGGACAGCGGGCGTGTCTCCCCAACTCCCGCGTCATGATGCACCAGCCGATGGGCGGGGCCGAAGGACAGGCCACTGACATCGAGATTCAGGCGGAGGAGATCATGTGGCTCAAGCAGCGGCTCTACGAAATTCTGGCCCTCCACACGGGCAAGGACATCGGTCAGATCGAGGACGACGCCGATCGCAACTACTGGTTGAGCGCAGAGGAGGCCGAGGAATACGGCCTCGTCGACAACGTCCTGAACCCTGGAAACCTTGAGGGCCTGAAGTCGATCCAGCCGAACGGCGAGCTCGGCGCGGATGCGGAAGGGGCCGACGACGCGTAGGGCACAAGCACCGGCTGTTCTCAGATGGCGGCGGTCCCGACGACGATCGGGGGCGCCGCTTTTTTGTTTGGGACCGGCCGGTGTACGTTGACCCGTCGCACCGCCCGCGAGTTGAGAGCGGGCACAAAAAAATGAGGCGCTGGCCTGGGGGAGGGAGGAGGAAGGCCAGCGCCTCGAAAAAGCGTCGTGACGTACCGCGTACGGGATTTGAACCCGTGCTACCGGCGTGAGAGGCCGGCGTCCTAGACCAGGCTAGACGAACGCGGCAAGTCGTCTCTATAAATGCTTTCGCTGGTACACAAAGCCCCGGCCCAGGTTTCGCGTTCATGGAGATTCAACCCCGGTCTCGCGCGACAATCCCCCATCGAAAGCGGACAGATTGTCGAGGAGAGCCTCCTCTTCCTCTCGGGGCGTGCTGAAAGAGACCGCAGACACAGGGACACGACAGGGCGGGCAGCCTTTTCCCTCCCACGGAGTGCGTCCAGTCTCCGCTCTTCGGCCCCCAGACTGCGCTGGCCTTCTTCGGGGCACCGGAACCGGCCGCCGACTCCGCTGGGCCGATACGACGATCCCCGTGAGGGCTCCTCCGTTGACCCCACTCTCCCGGTGCCGCTCGGCGAACGGTGCGGATACAGTATCGGATCTTGCCCGGCGTTTCGAGAAACACGTCCATTCAGGGGACGTGCACCCATCGATGTCGACGGCGTTCGGGCGCTGATGCCCGCCCCCCGACCGACTGGGCCGCGAAAGGCTGTGGCGGTGCACTGCCCCCCTGCCTGTCTTTCCCTGATGTCCCTCACCCTGACCACGTATTCATCCGACTGCACTGTGTCCATACACCTCCTCCCCTTCCTCAACCGCTCTCTCATTGTCCTTACGACGTCTGTTTTGGCCATTGGCCTTCTGGCAGCATGCGGGAGCGGAAATAGCTCCGACTCCGAGGCGGAGAATGATGTTGCCTACCAAGTGGGCGATCCCGTCAGCGACTCCATGGCGGCCCTCGTCGTTTCATCCGAGTACGGCACCGATACCCTGTCGGCTCAAAATTACCGGCGCCAGATGAAGATGGCCGTGCGACGATCATCCTCTCAGCGCACCGACGATCAGATGCAGGAGACCCAGCGCAAGCTCATTCGTGGGTTTGCGCGTCAGCACGTCCTGCGGGGCGAAGCGAAGGCCCAGAACATCGAGGCGGACACCGCTCAGGTATCGGCCCGGTTGAACAAACTGAGGCAGCGCTACAAGAGCGAAAAACAATTCCGGGCGCAACTCGCACGCAACAACCTGACGGTCGACTCGGTCCGCAGCATGCTGGCCGACCGGCTCCGACAGCAAACCCTCCAGCAGCAGATGGCCGAAAACTACGATGAGCCGTCCGCGGGGGAGGTTGAGTCATACAGCGAAGAGAATCGGCGCATTCGTGCTCAGCACATCCTTCTGAAGGTGGGGGAGGACGCCCCCCAAACGGAGGTCGATTCGGCCCGTGAGGCCGCGGAAGCCCTCGTGGATAGTGCGCAGATGGAAAACGTGGAGTTCGCCGAGCTGGCTCGTCGTCACAGCCAGGGTCCTTCTGCCCAGAAGGGCGGCGATCTTGGATTCTTCACCCGCGACAAGATGGTGGACGAGTTTGCTGAGGCCGCCTACGCGCTCTCCGACTCGGGCGACGTGGCCCCGGAGCCAGTGCGCACCCGGTTCGGCTTTCACGTCATTCGCCTGACGAACGCCGGCGAGCCGATGGATACGACCAAGGCCCGAAAGCAGATGACGACGGAGCGTCGGAAGCAAGCCGTCGAGGACCAGGTGGACGAGCTTCTCGGGGAAGTGACTGTCCGGGCCAACCCGGACCTCGTTGATGCTGGCCTCTACGAGGAGTAGTCCGGAGGCTTGCACCATTTGCCAGCGCCGGTTCCGCACTGCCCGAGATGGGAGGCGCGGTGCTTTTTTGCTCAGTCCCCTTCGCGCCTCACCATCTCGACATGGGGGATGCCGACCTCCTCGAAGGTGCGGCCGGTGGACGTGAACCCTAGGCTCTCGTACCAGTCGCGCAGACGGGACTGGGCGTGTACGAGAAACGTGTCGAAGCCTGCACGGCGGGCGTCGTCGAGGACCTGGTGGACGAGCCGGGTCCCGTAGCCCTGTCCCCGGTGGTCGGGGAGCACGGCGAACCGCTCCAGCTTGGCGACGATTTCCTCGTCGTGGGGGACCGTGCGCCACCGCGCGGTCGCCACGGCCTCCCCCTCGACCCAACCCAGCACGTGCCGGCTCGTCTGGTCGTGACCGTCCCACTCCTCGTCGGGTGGGCAGTCCTGCTCTTCGATGAACACCTGTCGGCGGATGGTGCGGGCTCGTTCCCAGTCGTCCTTCCCTTGCAGAGGCGTGATCTCCATCTGGGCCATCGGAACGCAGTCGTTCTGACAAGTTGGTTCGTAGGGGACACGGACGCTAGGGGGAGATGCTCCGGCTGCCTTCGTCCTTTGGCCCTTTTCTAGGGTTTCGCATTCACTGGTTCACGCACCGCCCTTCTGCGCTCATGCCGTCTTCCGCCGATGCCTGGTCCCTCTGGACGGACCGCTTTTCTGAGTTTCTCGACGCCCAGGCTGCCAACGCCGATGCGGCCCACGACCGCGCCCACGTCGAACGCGTGGTGACGACAGCCCGCCAGTTGGCCGATGCGGAAGGCGCTCAGATGGATGTCGTCGTCCCCGCCGCCTGGCTGCACGACTGCGTGGTCCTGCCCAAGGATCATCCCAATCGGGCGCAGGTCTCGCAACGCGCGGCGGAGGCGGCCCGGGCGTTTTTGGAGGGTGAGGGGTACCCCGAGCAATGGATCCCCGACATCGAGCACACCATCGCCGCCCACAGCTACTCGGGCGACGTGGTGCCGGAGACGACCGAGGCGAAGGTCGTGCAGGATGCCGATCGGCTCGACGCGCTCGGGGCCATCGGCCTTGCCCGGTGCTTCACGGTGGGCGGCGCGCTCGACCAGACGCTCTACCACCCCGACGACCCCTTCTGCGACGATCGCCCCCCCGACGACGACATGTACACGCTCGACCACGTCTACGCCAAGCTCCTGCGCCTCCCCGACACGATGCAGACCAAAGCGGGCCGGACGGCAGCTCAGAAGCGCGCCGGATTTGTGCGCTCGTACCTGAACCAGCTTGCCAGTGAACTCGACTCCGTGTAGCCCCCGTTCTTTCCCAGACCGTCCTTTCTCATACCGTCTGCCGAAGATCATCATACACGGCCCAGCACTCGCGATCGCAGGACACGCCTCTTGATGAGGGTCGGTGCATTCCGGCCCCCGAGCCGGACTCTTCGCCGTTCGAACACGGCATTCAAAACGAGTTCGGAGCACTCGATAACGCGGATCGTGATTTCCGGTGGCTGGTGTTGGGATGGATATCTCCGAGCCCCTTATTTTCCCCGACACTGTCTCCTTTACGAATCTGGGACCGCCGACGAACGTTGATGTGATTGCACCGTCTTCAGGCCATCGCTCCAGACATCCATGAGCACCGCCGTTGCCCGCCGCCATCTGACTGTGGAGGAGTACCTTGAGCTCGACGCCGACGCCGACGAGGTCCGCTACGAGTACCTCGACGGGCG
>PXSX01000166.1:0-1881 GCA_003022655.1 Bacteroidetes bacterium QH_1_64_81
TGCCCTCGACGACCGGGCCTTCGACCCTACGCTCCAGACCACGCAGACAATGTACGAGATTACGGCACCTGGGGAAAACGGCACCACCGTGCACATCCGACACGACGGAAAGGTGTGGACGACGGAGGAGTGAGGCGTATTGCTGCGTAAGCGTTGCGCTCCGTGAAACTGGTGCTCTGGCAATACGGCAATACGAAACACGCAACATCCGGTCCATTCGGCCGCGCTTCGATCAACCGAGTGGGCCTGAATGGTTTCATCCTGATGAACTGCTCTTTCCCTCGCCATGATGACCCGAAAACGATTCCTCAAGGTTGCAGGGGCCGGCGCCGTCGCGCTGGCCGGCGGTTCTCTCCTCGGTTGTGGCGAGAACGGTACCGATTCGAAGAACTGGGCATGGATGGGCGGCTCCGAATCGGAGGAGGCGACGTGGTCGGAAACGTTCGCCCAAATGCGGGAGGCCGGCATCGATGGCGTGCTGCTCAAGCAGGAAGACCCATCGGTCCTCCGTGAGGTGGTCCCCAGAGCCCGCAACGAAGGCCTCGAGGTCCACATCTGGATGGTCACAATGATGCGCGACGAGAACTTGGAGTCGCACCCAGATTGGTATGCCGTCAACCGGAACGGGGTGTCCACGGCCGAGGACCCGCCGTACGTGGACTACTACCGCTTCATGTCGCCCTGCGTGCCGGAGGTACGGGACTTCCTTGCCGACCACGTCGACACCCTCGCCCAGGTGGAAGGGGTGTCGGGCATTCACCTCGACTATATCCGGTTCCCGGACGTTATTCTTCCGGTCTCCCTTCAGCCGAAGTACGACCTCGACCAGGACCGTGAACGTCCGCGCTTCGACTACGGCTACCACGAGGCGTGCCGCGATCAGTTCGAGCAACAGACCGGCACCGACCCCATGGACCTGGACGACCCTCCGGCGAATGAGGAGTGGGTGCGCTTCCGGCATGGCCAGATTACGCAGGTCGTGACGCGTCTGGCGGACGTGGTGCACGGCCACGACAAGATGATTTCGGCGGCCGTCTTCCCCACCCCCGACATCGCCCGACGTCTCGTTCGACAAGACTGGCCCTCCTGGCCGCTCGATGCCGTGATGCCGATGATCTACCACAATTTCTACGAGAAGGAGGTGTCCTGGATTGAGGTGGCCACTCGCAACGGCGTGGCGGCGCTCGATTCCGACACCCCGCTCTACAGCGGCCTGTTCGTCCCCGAACTTCCGCCCGACGACTTGGCGACGGCGGCCCGACACGCCCGCGCCGGCGGGAGCGCTGGCATCGCTCTGTTCAACGTCGGCAATATGACCGATGCGCATTGGGACGCCGTGTCTGGTGTGCTTGCGGCTTGATCCTGGCGGAGCTACCCCCGTTCTTCTCTCGTGCGCTGACTTTTGGCCTCGCCTCTCCCCTCCGTGACGCTACTCGACTGGTTCTTCGTCGCCGGATACCTGGTCCTCTCGTTCGGGATCGCGCTGTACTTCTACCAGCGGGCCGGCGAGGACACCTCCGAGTTTTTCCTATCGGGGCGCGCGATGCCCTGGTGGCTGGCCGGGACGAGCATGGTGGCCACCACCTTCGCCGTGGACACGCCGCTCCTGGTGACCGAGATTGTGGCGCAGGACGGCATCGCGGGCAACTGGCTCTGGTGGAACGCCGCCATCGGCGGAATGCTCACGGTCTTTTTCTTCGCCCGCCTCTGGCGGCGCAGCGGCGTCCTCACCGATGTCGAGTTCGTGGAATTCCGGTATAGTGGGCGCGTCGCGGCCTGGCTGCGCGGACTCAAGGCGATCTTCTTTGGCTTTCTGCTCAACATCCTCATCATCGGGTGGGTGTCGCTGGCGATGGAGACCGTCATCGACCGGCTCTTCCC
>PXSX01000166.1:1928-6652 GCA_003022655.1 Bacteroidetes bacterium QH_1_64_81
GCCTTCCTCGTGCTCGAGATGCCGGAGGTCGGCGGCGTGGCGGGCCTGCGCGAGCAGTTGCCGGCCGAGACCTTTCACCTGCTGCCCACGATTGGCGGGGCCGCAGAGGGGGCGGCCACCTTTTCGCTCTCGGCGCTGGCCTTTGCCGCCTACGCGGGCGTGCAGTGGTGGGCGAGCTGGTACCCGGGGGCCGAGCCGGGCGGCGGCGGCTACATCGCCCAGCGCATGATGAGCGCCAAGGATGAACCGAACGCGCTCTTCGCGACCCTCTGGTACACCATCGCGCACTTCTGCCTGCGTCCCTGGTCCTGGATCATCGTGGCGCTGGCGGCCCTGGTGCTCTATCCCGACCTCGATGAGCCGCGCGCCGGGTTCGTGCTCGTGATGAAAGACGTGCTGCCGCCCGGCCTGCTCGGCTTGCTCTTCGCGGCCTTCCTGGCGGCGTTCATGAGCACGGTCTCCACCCAGCTCAACTGGGGCGTGTCGTACCTCGTCAACGACTTCTGGGCGCGCTTCGTGCGGCCCGACGCCGACGAGGACCACTACGTGTTCGTCTCGCGGGCCCTCACCTTTGGGGTCGCCCTGGTTAGCCTCGTCGTCACGCTCTTCCTGGACACGATCGCCGAGGCGTGGGGGCTCTTGCTCTCGGCCTCCGCCGGACTCGGCCTCGTCCTCATCCTGCGCTGGTACTGGTGGCGGGTCAACGCCTGGAGCGAGATGGCGGCCACCGTCGCCCCGATCGCACTCACCGCCGTCGCCCTCGTGCTCAACGCGTTCGGAGTTCAGGTGCCGGGCCTGCAGGCCGAGTTTCCGGTGAACCTGTATTCGGTAGTCGGGTTTACGACCGTCGTCTGGCTCGCAGCCACCTTCCTCACACGCCCGACCGCTGATGATACGCTCGACACGTTCTACCGCACCGTGCATCCCGGCGGCCCCGGCTGGGCGCCGGTGGCGGAGCGCCATCCCGACGTGGAGCCCGACTCGGGGCTCGGGCGCCTCGCGCTCGACTGGCTCGTGGGCGTCGTGCTGGTGTACAGCACCCTCTTCGGCACCGGCTACCTCATCCTGGGCTGGACGCTCTGGGGCCTCGCCTGCGTCGCTGTAGCACTGACCGCGGCGGCCTATCTGTGGCGGGACCTGCAGCGGGACGAGATGTCGTTGATCGGACTGGACGAAGAGAAAGAGGTAAGGGGGAAGAGGTAAGGGGGGAAGGGGGAAGAGGTGGGGAGGTCAGCCCGGTGTTCTCACGAGAGGCGTAGCGAGCACAAAAGGCGGTTTAAGATGCCATTTGCGCACCGCAGGCGATGCCACGCATCGTCGAGGAGGAAACATGAGCAGATTGGGCCGCCTCTGAAGCCGCAGTCGCGTCCCGTGAGAACTCCGGGGTCAGTTTCTTTTCTGAACTGTTTGCTTTGTCATGACAATTTCGCTTCGACGTACGTTCCTTGCCGCGGGCCTCTCGGTCGTACTCGCTGCTCTCTTCGTGGCCTTCGGCGTATCCGGTGCGGGCATGGTCTCCGCGGGCCCTGCGGAGGTGGACACCGCCGTGGTGGGTACGGCGGACGCCTCTCCCGGGTCGACCTGGGCCGAGCGGCAATTTCGGCAGATGACGCTGGACGAGAAGATTGCTCAGCTCTTCGTGATTCGACTCGACGGAGACTTCCAGAATGCGAACAGTCCATCGTACCGCCAGGCCGTGTCCCTCGTCGGATCGTTCGGGGCCGGAGGACTGGTCTTCGGGCCGGGGGCCCCGATGACGCAGATTGCAATGGCCAACGACCTGCAGGCGAGGGCCAGGCGCCCGCTCCTGGTGGCGCAGGATACGGAGTGGGGCGTGGGGATGCGCATTGGCGAAGCGACGAGCTTTCCCCCGGCCATGGCGCTGGGGGCCACGCGGGACGCCTCGCACGCGTACCGGGTCGGGTACGTGACGGCCCGGGAGGCCCGGGCTCTTGGCGTGCATCAGCTGTACGCGCCGGTGGCGGACGTCAACAACAACCCGAAGAACCCAATCATCAACATCCGCTCGTTCGGCGGAACGCCCGCCCTCGTGGGCACCATGGCCTCCGCCTTCGCTCGCGGGGCGCAACGGGGCGGCACCCTCGCCACGGTGAAGCACTTTCCCGGCCACGGCGACACGGACGTCGACTCGCACATTAATCTGCCGGTGCTCCGCTTCGACCGGACCCGGCTCGACACGCTTGAGCTCTCCCCGTTCCGGGAAGTGCTCGACGCCGGGGTCGAAAGCGTGATGACGGGCCACCTGGCCCTGCCCGCCCTCACCGTGTCCGACAGCGTGCCCGCGACGCTCTCCCGGCCCATCACACACGATCTGCTGCGCGGGGACCTCGGGTTCGACGGGCTCGTCGTGACCGACGCCCTCAACATGGAGGCCGTTACCCACACGTTCGGCGTCGGCGAGACGGCGGTGCGCGTGCTGGAGTCCGGCGCCGACCTCATACTCATGTCGACGAACCCGCACGCGGCCCACGATGCGATCCGGACGGCCGTAACGAACGGGCGGCTCGACACAACGCAGATCAATAACTCGGTGCGGCGCCTGCTCGCGGCGAAGCAGCAACTCGGCCTCCACGAGACCCGACAGGTGCCCCTTCCGAAAACCCGCCACCAAGTGGCGCGACGATCGCACGAGGTGTTGTCCCGCACGATCGCCCGGGAGTCGGTCACGCTCCTAGCGAACGAAGACGGCCTACTGCCCCTCACCCCGCCGGAGCAGTACGACGCGTTGGTCGTCACGCTCAGCGACAGCGAGTACCCGGGGACGGGGGAGGCCTTCATCAACCGGCTCCGCGACCAGCCCGCCATCGAGACGCTGGACACCCGCCGCCTCGACCCGCGCTCCGACCCGACGGACGTCAACGACCACTTGGCGGCGGCCTCGGACTACGACGTCGTGATCGTCCCTTCCTTCCTCCGCGTGCGGGCTTGGAGCGGCTCCATCGGCCTGTCGGACATGCACCACAACTTCCTGGAGGACCTCGCGCGCCAGGGCGGGCCGCCGGTTGCGTTTGTGGCGTTCGGCAATCCCTACGCCCCGACCGGTCTTGTGCCCGCCCCCGACGTCATTCTGGCCGCCTACGGCTCCGGCGACGCCTCTCAGCGCGCCGCCGCGCAGGCGCTCGGGGGAGCCGCCGGCACGCCCGGGCGCCTGCCCGTCACCATTCCCGATGTGGCCCAGAAAGGAGCCGGCATTTCTCTAGACCCAGTGGCGCCTCGCGAAGGGCTCCCCGAGTCGGTGGGCATGGACGATGCCCGCCTCGCCCGCCTCGACACGCTCCTCCGCTCGGCGATGCTCGATGAGGCCTTCCCCGGCGCCACCGTGGCCGTGGGGCGCGGGCCCGCCGTCGCCAAGCTCGACGCCCGCGGCTACTTCACGTACGACCAGAAGAGGCCCGTAACGACGGACGCTCAGTACGACCTCGCTTCGCTCACGAAGGTGGTGGCCACCACGACCGCCGCCATGCTGCTTTACGAATCCGACTCCCTGGAGCTGGACGCCTCTGTGGCCCGCTACCTGCCCGAGTTCGCGCAGAAGGGGAAAGAGGCCGTCACCGTGCGGCAGCTCCTCACGCACTCGTCGGGCCTCAAGCCGTACCTCGGCCCTACGGAGCGCGGCCCGACCCGCGCGGCCCTCCTCGACACCATCATGGCCCAGCCCCTCACGTACCCCCCCGGCACGGAATCCAACTACAGCGGCCTCAACATGCTCACGCTCATGCGCATCGTGGAGACGCTCAGCGGCCAGTCGTTCCGCACGTTCTGCCGCACGCGCATCTTCGGGCCGCTCGGTATGCACGACACCGGCTTCTACACCGCCGGCAGCACCCACGACTGGGTCGTCCCCACGACCGACACGACGGGCACCCGCTTCCAGGGCACCGTGCACGACCCGATGGCCCGCGACATGGGTGGCGTGTCGGGGAACGCGGGACTCTTCTCCACGGCCCCCGACCTGGCCCGCTTCGGCTACATGCTCGCCCACGAGGGCCGAATCGACGGCCGGCAGTTCCTCGCGCCGGAAACCATTGAAACCTTCACCACGCGCGCCGACGTGCCGAATAGCGCCCGTGCTCTCGGCTGGGACACGAAGAGCCAGGAGGGCTATTCCTCGGCCGGGGACGAATTTTCGGCGTCGAGCTTCGGCCACACCGGCTACACGGGCACCTCCTTCTGGGTCGACCCGACGGAGGACCTCTTCTTCGTTCTGCTCACGAACCACGTCTATCCTGACGACACCGACGATCAGATCTCGCAGGTCCGTCCTCGCGCCGCCGACGTTGTGCACCGGGCCATCAAGGGGCCCCCCCAGCCGCTACTGCCGGGGCCCGCGCCGGAGGGGATGTCGAATTGATGAGGACCCGTTGTCCGACAAGACGCACTCGCTCCGTCAAATACGCCTCTCGCCGCGATGTCCCGTTCCTCCTTGCTTCTTTCGCTCGCGCTCGTTTGTCTTGGCTCGTCCCTCTCAATGTCAGCGACCGCTCAGCCCCGCAATCCCGTGTACTGGAAGATCCACGATACGACTCGTGCCCAGCCGCCCGTCGTAAATCCCGGCCCGGCTCCGGATGCACCGCAGCCCGCCCCGTCGGACGCCGTCGTCCTCTTCGATGGGGATAATCTTGACGCCTGGGAGCACCCAAACGGCGAATCGGCCTCGTGGACCCTTCGAGAGAATTACGTCGAGGTAGATACGGGGCGGGGCG
>PXSX01000166.1:6899-8842 GCA_003022655.1 Bacteroidetes bacterium QH_1_64_81
CCGCAACATCTGGCTGCGCGAGTTGGAGTAGGTGCGCAGCAGTGCGGGCGACGGGGGCATCCGGAGTTTGAGAGGATTCCTTCGTACGTCGGGGGAGTCCGACTGCATGGCTCCCTTCTTTTCTGCCTCTAAGAACACGAGCCCTCCGCTCATGCTCACGACGCTGGATTTCGTCGTCATCACCGCCTATCTGGTCGGTGTTGCTGTTTTTGGCATCTGGGCGGGGGGGAGCCAGCAGTCGACAGAGGACTATTTCCTCGGCGGTCGCAACCTGCCGTGGTGGGCGGTGTGCTTTTCGGTGGTGGCCACAGAGACAAGCACGCTCACGGTGGTGGGGGTGCCGGCGGTAGCATACGGGGGCTCTCTCACCTTCCTGCAAATTACGCTTGGGTATCTGGCGGGGCGCATCCTCGTCGGCGTCTACTTCCTGCCCCGCTACTACGCCGGCAAGCTGGAGACGGCCTACGCCTTCCTTGGCAATCGCTACGGCAACACCATGCGCGGGGCCGCATCGGTGACGTTCCTCGTCACGCGCCTGCTGGCCGACGGGGTGCGCCTCTTCGCCACGGCCATTCCGCTCAAGGTGATTGCCGACATGGCGGGCCTGGAGACGACCTACTTCCAGATCATTCTCATCATCGGCGTGGTGACGGCGATCTATACGCTGGTGGGGGGCATCAAGGCCGTGGTGTGGATGGACGTGGTACAGATGCTGCTGTACGTGGGTGGGGCCCTGGCCGCAATTTTCTTTCTGCTGGGCGACGTGCCGGCCGGATGGTGGGGGACAGCAGTGGAGGCGGGGAAGACGAACCTCCTCGACCTCGGCTTCGAGCATTCGCTAGGCCGCTGGTTCACGATGCCCTATACGCTCGGCACGGCGGTTCTCGCCGGGGCGGTCTTCTCGATGGCCTCCCACGGCACCGACCAGCTCATCGTGCAGCGCTTGCTGGCCTGCCGCAACGAGGGGGATAGCCAAAAAGCCGTTGTCGGGAGTGCCGTGGTCGTGATGGTACAGTTCGCCCTCTTCCTCGGGGTAGGTCTACTGCTGTGGGCGCACTACGACGGGGCGACTGTCGAGACGCTGGGGCTTCAGCGCAGCGACGAGGTGTTTCCCAAGTACATCATCGAGGGCCTACCGGCGGGCCTCTCGGGGCTCATCCTGGCGGGCATCGTGGCGGCGGCCATGAGCTCGCTCTCCTCCTCGCTCAACGCGCTGGCCTCTTCCTCGGTGAACGACCTCTACGAGCGCATCTCGGGGCACTCGATGGGCGCAGATCGGGGCCTGCTCGTCTCGCGCCTCCTCACGCTGTTCTGGGGCGTCGTCTTCATCGGCTTCGCGAGCCTCTTTCAGGACAGCAACAATCCCGTCGTGGAGCTTGGCCTGTCGATTGCTTCCTTCACGTACGGGGGGCTACTGGGGGCCTTTTTGCTCGGCCTGTGGCACGAGGGGACGCGGCAGGTCGACGCGCTCGCGGCCTTCGTCGTGTCCATCGGGGCCATGGTGCTCATCATCTTCGGCGTGTGGCACAGCCCGTCGGAGGGGTGGCTCTTCGTGTTGAACCCATCAGGCGCGTTCGTACAGGAGGCGAACCTGCGCACGATTGGCTGGCCCTGGTACACGGTGATCGGGACGGTTATCAACCTGGCGGTGGGGAGCCTGCTGGCGGTGCGGCACGGGTCGGTTGAAGGAGGGAAGGTTGAAGGTTAAAAGGTTGAAGGTGAGAAGGTTGAAGGTGACCGATGATGTCTACGGCGCGGTGGAGGCACCGTCCTCGCACGCTCCGCTGCCGAAGCAGCTGGGCACGTTTCCGCTCTGGCGCACCAGCGAGCCGCTCCTCGAGCCCCCAGGGCGATTGCATGTTGGAAACTCTCGACCAGCGAAGGAGGCTTCGCTGCCGCTGATCATAGGAGAGACGCCGCGAATGCGCGGGAGAATGGGGGCA